>JAITQI010000083.1 GCA_031289065.1 Oscillospiraceae bacterium | reverse complement strand
GAAGTTTGTCTTCAGTCCGCTACCTTCAGTTCGCTTACGCGCCTTTGATGAGCTGATCTCCCTGCTGGCGCTCGGCCAGCTCGGCCAGACTCACGCTGTCGATGACCGAGGAGATGGCGGTCTGGATATCCGACCAGAGGGAAGTGAGCGCCGGGTTCTCTTCGTCAACGCCCTCCTCAGCCCCGCTCTGCTCCGTGTCCAGGGGGGAAATGGGGTCGCCGCTCAGGCGCAACACGTCGCTGGCGCGGATTCTCTCCGGCGGTTGCGCCAAGAGATACCCGCCCCGGGCGCCCCGGACGCTTTTCACCAACCCAGCCTTGGTGAACATGGTGACGATCTGCTCCAAATACTTTTCCGAAAGGTTCTCCTGCTCCGCGATTTCCCGCAGCGGAACAACGCCCTTTTTGTAATGAGCCGCCAGCATCAGCATAAACTGCAAGCCGTAACGGCTCCTAGTGGGAATCTTCATACACAGCACCTCCAAAATGTTGCATACGATTTTTGAGGAATGTCCGGCGCACTCATGATCGATACTTATTTTTTACACCAAAATCCGACGTTTGTCAAGGGATTTTCCGCAAATTTCGCAAATAATTTCCTCAAATCCCCTGTGATATAAGGGGAATTCAAGAAACGTCCTGTCTGCCCCCGACGGACAAAACTCAAAAAATATGCATTCTGCGAGAATATATATTGTGTACTCCAAGTTCGTATAAAAAAGTATATATATTGTGTCTTGAAAACAAATCAAACACTATTTTTACCGGCGAGAGCAGTATTTATTATTGAAATATATTTGACCATCGCCCTGCACATATAGTGTCCTCCCACACATCAAAACCACAATTTATAACTCACCCCGCCCTACCCCTCGGCAGGCGCCCCAGCGCATTGTCAATTGCCCATTGTCAACTGTCAATTGACCGTCCCCCTCCTCCGTTACTTAACACTTTCTTCACAACTCTCCCCGCCCGGCGTGGTAAAATGGGAAAATACCGTCAACGATACGCGGGGGACGCTTTCCGCGTTTAACGCTAAGGAGGAATGCCTGTGATACAGGTAGAGGGACTGACCAAGCAGTACGGACAGCGCCGCGCCGTATCCGACCTGACCTTCCGGATCAAAGAGGGAGAGATCGTCGGATTTTTAGGGCCCAACGGCGCGGGCAAATCCACCACCATGAACATGCTCACCGGCTACATTTCCGCCACGGCGGGCCGGGCGACGGTCGCCGGGGCCGACGTGCTGGCCGACCCCCTGGAAGCCCGACGGCACATAGGCTATCTCCCCGAGCAGCCCCCTCTGTACCCCGAGATGACGGTGGGGGAATACCTGAGCTTCGTCTACGATCTCAAAAAGGTCAAGACCGCCGGACGCCGCGCCCATCTGGACAAAATCGCCCGGATGGTGGGCCTCGACCAGTCCCTCACCCGCCTGATCAAAAACCTGTCCAAGGGGTATAAACAGCGGGTCGGCCTGGCCCAGGCGCTGGTGGGCGATCCCAGCGTGCTCATTCTGGACGAGCCCACCGTCGGGCTGGATCCCCGCCAAATCGTGGAGATCCGCCAGCTCATCCGCTCCCTGGGCAAGGCCCGCACGGTCATCCTGTCCACCCATATCCTCCAGGAGGTATCCGCCGTCTGCGAACGGCTGCTGGTCATCGCGGGCGGGGTCATCGTGGCCGACGGGACGCCCGCCGAACTCATGCGCCGGGCCGCCGGGGAAAGCAGCTTCACCCTCCGGGTGGCCGCCCCCGTCAAAACGGCGGCGACGCTTTTGCGGGGGGCCGCCGGTGTGCTGGATGTGCAAACCCTGCCCGGCGAGCCGGAACCGGGGGCTTACGACTTCCTGGTGCGGTCGGAGGCCGGCGCGGACGCCCGCCGCTCGGTATTTCGCGCCCTGGCCGGCGCGGGCCTCCCCATCCTGAAACTCGCCCCCTCGGGGGACTCCTTGGAGGAAATGTTCCTGCGCCTGACCCGGGCGGGCGCCCCGGCCCAAACCCAAACCCCCGACGCGCCGGAGGCGGAACCCGATCCGGAACCCGACGCGCCCCCCGATACCCCACCGGAGGCCGACGCCCCGCCGGAACAGACCGAGGAGGAGGAAACGCTATGAGCGCCGTCTTCAAACGGGAACTGCACGCCTATTTCACCACCCCCATCGGGTATGTGTTCGGGGCGCTGTTTTTGGCCCTGACCAATTGGTTCTTCTATCTTTACAATGTGGTCTACCTGTCGGCCAGCCTGTCCTCGGTGTTTTTCGTCATGCTGGTGCTGCTGACCCTGACCACCCCCATCCTCACCATGCGCCTGTTTTCCGAAGAGTACCGTCAAAAGACCGATCAGCTCCTGCTGACCGCCCCCGTGCGCCCCATTGAAATCGTGCTGGGCAAGTTCTTCTCGGCCTTCGGCGTGGTGGCGGCGGTGCTGGCCTGCACGCTGATCTTCCCCCTGGTGGTCGCCATCCACGGCGCCCCTAACGGCGCGGAGATCGCGGGGGGCTACCTGGCCATCCTGTGCGCGGCGGCGGCCTTCATCGCCATCGGGCTGTTCGTCTCCTCCCTGACCGAAAGCCAGATGCTGGCCCTGTTGGGCACCATCGGCCTGTTTGTCCTGTTGCTGCTCCTGCTGCTGGTGCGCTCCTCCATCCCCGCCAGTTGGGCCTGGCTGCACGCCTTCATCGCATGGTTTTCCCCCTATACACGGTTTTCCAGCTTCACCCAGGGGATATTCCCCCTGAACGACCTGTTGTTTTATGTGTCGCTCACGGCGCTGTTTCTTTTCCTGTCCGCTCGGTTGCTGGAAAAGAAACGCTGGGCGTAAGGGGAGGTAGGAAGAGATGAATCACAGAAAACTCAAATACGGCGGGCTGGCCCTCGCCTTGGCCCTAGCTGGGGTAGGCGTCTTCGTACT
Source organism: Oscillospiraceae bacterium (assembly GCA_031289065.1). Lineage (GTDB taxonomy): Bacteria > Bacillota > Clostridia > Oscillospirales > UBA929 > JAIRTA01. The sequence goes on along the minus strand of JAITQI010000083.1, from coordinate 2,912 downwards.
GATAAACCTGCTGGGCGACCTGCTCACCGACCGCTTCTACCTCAAGCTCGACATGACCCGAGAGCGCCTGTACGAAATTTCGGAGGAGACCACCCAGGCCCTCGACGCCCTGACCGACCCGGTGACCGTCTACGTCTGGGCCAACGAAAGCGATTTCGGCTCCGTCCAATACATGTCCGACGGCACGGTGGAAATCAACCTCCCCGCCGTGCGGGAGACCCTGGACAAATACGAGGCCCTCTCCAGGGGCAAGGTGTCCGTGGAATACCGGGATCCCACCCTGAGCAAGGCCCTCCTCGACCAGTACAACCCCGCGGGCGATCTGTCCCTCTACGACATGACCGTGACCTGCGGCCAGCGCTACAAAAACGTCGCCCTGCTGGACATGTTCGCGGTGCAGGGGGTGGACGACTACGGCTACGGCTACGCCACCAGCTACCAGACCGTGGGCATGGACGCCGAGCAGCAGCTGACCACCGCCATCATGACCGTCACCCTGGCCAACCCGCCCCGGGCGGTCTTCCTCCAGGGCCACGGCGAGTACGAGGCCGCCGCCCTCAAGAGCCTGCTGGAAAAGGCCAACTACCTGTGTGAGGACGTAAACCTGACGGCCGGGAACACCGCCCTGCCCGACGACACCGCCCTGCTGATTCTCAACACCCCGGAAGCCGACCTGTCCGCCGAGGAGATATACCATCTGGACGACTACCTGTCGGCGGGGGGCAAAGCCTTCTTCTTCCTCATGCCCACCGGGCAGCCCCAACCGGTCCTCGACCGGTTCCTGGCCGATTGGGGCATCTCCTTTGAGCAAAAGCTGATCTTCGACGCCGAGGGCTACAACGCCCAGCCCCTCCAGCCCATTCTCGCCGTTCTCGACCATGAGGCCACCGACGCCCTGCAAAACGCCACCCTCCCGGTGGTGCTGCCCTACGCGTCCCCCGTGGTCTCCCTGTGGGCGGGCAACCAGCAGGGCGGGCGGATCGTGACGCCCCTGCTCAAAACCGCCGCCACCGCCTACGCCCGAGATGTGTACGCCGAAGACGCGTCCACCAGCACGGACAGGCAGCCTGGCGACGAGGACGGTCCCTTCACCGCCGCCCTGCTCACCGAGGAATACATCACCGACAGCCAGGGCGAAATCCGGCGGGCCGGTCTGTTCGTGTCCTCCTTCTACATGGGCGCGGACGATTCCCTCGCCGCCACCCCTCTGCTCAACGGACGGTTCGTCGCCGCCCTCATCTCCTACATGAATCCCGAGGTCAACTCGGTGGTCATCCCCACCAAGGAATACGACATCGCCGCCTGGTATCTGAACACCGACATTCTCGGCGTCAAGGGCGTATGGGTCGCCGTGCTGACCCTTGTTCCCCTGTGCTTCGCCGTGTTCGGATACCTGGTCTGGCGGCGGAGGCGGCATTTATGAGGACGCCCGGCAAAACCTGGCGGCCCCTCCTGGCCGCGCTGGCCATCCTGCTGGTACTGGGCGGCGGGCTGGCGGCCCTCACCCTGATCCCCCCGGAGACCCCCGCCCCCTCCGACGCCCCGCCCCCCGTCACCGCCGCCCCCGCTCAGGTTCTTTTGGAGATGCCCCGGGCCCAGCAGAAAACCCTCTCCTGCGTCCGCGCCGACGGGACGGGATACGACATCCGCAGCGCCCCCGGCCTGACGGCCGACTCCTTTGTGTATGAACTGACCCCAGGCTTCACCGGCTTCACCTACGGGCATTACGGCTTAAACGCGGTGGCGGCGGTGTTCGTCCGCCTCAGCGGCACCCCGTTGGCCGACAGCCCCACCGACGCCCAGCTGGCCGAATTCGGCCTAGCGCCCCCCGCCGTCGTCTGGACGGTCACGGGCACGGAGAGCGCCGTCACCCTGGAGGTGGGCGCCCTGACCGGCTTGGGCGACGGCTATTACGCCCGACTGGACGGGGGGAATGTGTTCATCCTGCCCCTCTCCCCGGGAACCGCCCTGCTCAAACCCGAATCCGAACTCCGGACGCTGAACAACCTCCCCGCCATCGACACGGAGGATCCCTACGCCACCCTGCGCGGCCTCCAAGTCTCCGGCCCCGACACCGCTTACACCCTGCGGGTGCTCCCCGACGACGAGCGGGTTTCCGATCTGGAGGGCTTCACCATCGGCCCCTATGCCCTCACTGAACCCGTCGCCGCCCAGGGCAACGACTTTTACATCGAAGAACAGGTGATCGCGCCGATTGCCGCCATTGCGCCGTCGGTCGTGATGGCGGATCACCCCGCCGATTTGGCCCCCTACGGGCTGGAGGACCCCGCCCGCCTGACCCTGACCCTCGCCGACGGCGCCCCCCTCACCCTGCTCATCGGCGGGCAGGACAAGGACGGCGCCCGCTACCTCATGTATGAGGGCGTCGATTCGGTGCTCCTGGACCCGGTGGGGGATTACACCTTCCTCCGGGCCGACTATGTGACCCTGATGGTTCACACCCTCTGGCTGGAGGACATCAACACGCTCACCGGCGTGACCTTTGGTCTGCCCGCCGGGGAGAGGCGGCTGGACTTCGGACACACCGGCGCGGGGGAACCGGCCGCCATGGCCCCCCTCCTCGACGGCGTTCCCGTCAGCGAGACCAACGCCCGGCGGCTGTATATCTCCCTGCTGGCCATCACCCTGTCCGAGGTGCTGGACGAAGCGCCCGCGGTGGGCCAGCCCTCCCATGTCTTCACCCTCTACCGGGCGGACGGCGGCCAGCGGGTCATGAAAATCTATCCTTACAACGAGCGGCGTCTCCTCGTGTCCCTGGACGGCGAGCCCCCCCGGTTCACCGTGCTGCCCGCCGACGTCGCCGCCGTGGCGGACAAGCTGGCCGCCGTGGACAGGGGTGAGGAGCTGCCCCAGAGCTGATCCGGCCGCTCTCTTCCATTCCATGACGATAG
>JAITQI010000077.1 GCA_031289065.1 Oscillospiraceae bacterium | reverse complement strand
CGGCCCCAGTTTTCTTTTTTGGACGAATAGCCAAGCCTTTCCGCGCCGCGCCGCTCGATTTGACGAATCGTTATAACTTCGGATTCACCCGGCCCGACGCTTGTCAAAACGGGGTGGCTGTGCTATACTTGTAGCGTTCTTTATAGGAATGTTGAAGCAACGGCGTTTCAACTTTTTGTAAAGAACATTCTCTTTTTTTGTCCCCCTGTGTGGGTTTGCGAGGGTTGGAAGATTTCGAGGAGGTTGAGGCAAATGAGCAAGCCGAACGAGAGCGGCGGCCCCAAGGGCGCGCACCGCAAAGGGCCTGGGGCGTTTGTGCTCGCGGGCGCGGCTGGGGCGCTTTGCCTTTTGGTTGTGCTGCTGGCCGTGTTTGTGTTCCCGGGCGGCTCGGAGGTCTTGCCGACGCCTGGCGACACCAGTCCGGCGGTCTCCGGCGCGTTGGTCTCCCCCGAGGTGTCCGCATCGGCGGCGCCCACGCCCGACCCGGCGCTGTACCTTTCCACCGCCGTCACCGTCGGGCCGTACACGCTGAACCCGGCGCAGTACAATTACTACTATGTGGGACAGTACAACCTGTTTTTGGCCAACGACATGGGCACCAGTTCCCTGACCCGGGACACCCCCCTGGGCGAGCAGTTTTACACGGAGGAGATGACCTGGGAGGACTACTTCCGGGCGACGGCGGAGAACGCGATTGTCTACACCTATGCTCTGAGCGACGCGGCGCAGACGGCGGGGCACGCCCTGACCGTGACGGAGGAGGGGCAGCTCGCCGCCACCCTTGCCAACCTGGAGACTTACGCCGCCAACAGCGACCAGACCTTCGAGGACTACCTGCTGTCGTTGTTCGGCGAGGGGGTGACTTTGGCGATCTTCCAGGAGGAGAACCGCCGGGAGGCGCTGGCCAAAAGCTATGAAACCCTTCTGTGCGCCGGGTACGAGGTCTCCGACGCCGACATACAGGCCGCCTACAACGCCGACAGCCGGGACACCGACCGGGTCTCCTACTGCTATTTTCCCATGATGGCCGCCTATCTGGACGCCAACAAGGACAACACCCTGTCCGACGCGGAAAAGAGCGTGGGCATGGCCGACGCCAAGGCGCGGGCGGAGGAGATGCTGGCCCAGGTGTCCCACGAGGACGATTTCAACGCCCTCTGCGTCACCTACGCCGACCCCTATTCCCGGGCCAACTACGAGGGCGACCCCGCCTTCGCGGTGTACCGGGAGGTTTTATACGAGGAAATACAGAGCGACAAAGTCCTCTCCGACTGGGCCTTTGGCCCGCGGACGCCCGGGGAGAAGGGGATTTTGGAGGGGCCTGACTATTATTATGTGCTCTATTTCATCGGGCGGGGCAAGCAGGAGGTCACGGTGGCCGATCTGCGTCTGCTCTCCTTCCGGCCCGACTCGGCCCAAGCCGGCGTCACGCTGACCGAAGCCGAGGCGGCGGAGGCGTACGTTCTGGCCGAGGAGATGTTGGCCGTCTTCCGGGACACCGACCGGAGCGAGACCGCTTTTGCCGGGCTCACCGACCGGACGCCCGCCTCCTACACCGACATCTCCCCGGGGTATTTTTCCGCATTGGTTGACGGCTGGTGTTTTGACCCGGCCCGGCGGCCGGGGGACTGTGAGCTGATCCAGGAGGCGTCGTCGGTCTATCTGTTTTATTTCGTCCGGTGGGGCGAGGCGCTTTGGAAGCTGGAGGTTCGGCGGCAGATTATCCGAGAACGGTTTGACGCCTATTTCAAAACGCTGGCGCCGTCCTTTGTTCTGACGCCGGGGGATGGATTTTCCCTCACGCAGGTGCTGTAGGGATAGGGACTGATTGAACGGATCCCCTTTTTAGCCGCATATTACCGCCTTTCGCCGGGATGTCAACCGGGGTTGGGCGGTATTTTTATGGGAAAACCGGGGGCGGCCCCGCATTCCCCCGGCGCTCTCGGCCTCCTATTTTTTGGCTTCCAGTTCTTCGCGTCCCTTTGAAATTTTTGCTAATGGATTCCGGGGGCGGTTCGATATATAGGGATGAAACCTTGACGCGCCGGGCGGCGGCGCTCGGAATAATACCGGCGGTTCATAGGCACAATGACACAAGGAGGTGAGGGCGTGTTTGACGAGGTATTCGGAAAGCTGGAGCGCCATGTTGTTTTTCAGTGGAACATCGGCGGCTTCGAGCTGGAGATCGGCAACACCATTCTGGTCATGTGGATCATCATGGCCGTGCTCATCATCGGCTGCCTGCTGCTGACGCGCAAGCTGTCCCCGGACAAGCCGAACAAACTGCAAATCCTGGTGGAGTGGCTGGTGCTGACGGTGCGAAACCTGTGCAAGGGTTCCATCGGGCACCACGGTCAAGTCTTCGTCCCCTACATCGGCACCCTGCTGTTGTTCCTGGGCGTGTCCAACATCATCACGCTGTTCAATTTTATCCCGGGCGTCCATCTGTACCCCCCCACCAAGGACATCAACGTCACCGGGGCGCTGGCCATGGTAAGCATCGTGCTGGTACTTTACTCCTCCTTCCGTTACAAGGGGGTTAAGGGCTGGCTGAAAAGTCTGATCGACCCCATGCCCATCATGGCCCCCTTCAAGCTCATGGAGTACGCCACCAAACCGCTGTCCCTGTGTCTGCGGCTGTTCGGCAACATCCTGGCCAGCTTCCTGATCATGGAGATCATCCTGTCGCTGCTGCCCTTCGTGGGCGCGCCGTTCTCGGCCTACTTCGACATTTTCGACGGCGTTTTGCAGGCGTT
>JAITQI010000065.1 GCA_031289065.1 Oscillospiraceae bacterium | reverse complement strand
GACGAGTTGGCGACGTTTTTGCCCGAGAGCAGTGAGATCATCTCGGAATTCCATTTCTGTGCCTCGACGGTCAAAACAGAGTACGGCGGGTATGTGGACTGTCAGGACAAAAGCGTGGCCCAAATTCAGTCCGATTATTACGCGGAAATCTACGAAATGATCGTCGCCAGCATTGAGGCGCAGAGCAACCTCCTGTCGGGTGTCGAAGCTCGCATCCAAGAGGAAGCGGAATTGGGAGGGCTTGATCCGTCCGCAGAGCCAGACCCGGACGCTCCGTCCATTCTCGACTCATACAAAATGGAACGGGAAAGCATTGTGGCCGACCTTGAACACATGAGGCAGCAAAAGGAAAGCATGGACGCGGGGCTGTTTGCCGTCAGCGGTGTGAGATTGCGGGCAAAAAACGCCGAGATCGCCGCCATCGCGGGGCTTCCACAGGTTTTGGCCGTCGAAAATCTTCACTACGACAACAACAGTGTTATCACCCCGATTATCTTGGCGTGAGGAAACTATACATACTAAGGAGACGAGGAACATGAAACAGAGCGCCTTGAAAGTTGCGTTGATCACGCTACTGGTTCTTCTGACAGCGCTGGTTGCGCCGATAGATACTTTCGCCGTAGCGCCCCTTATAACGTTTACTCCTGCTGCAGGCACGGTATATACATATCAATCAGGCGACCATCGATATGCCCAACTCACCGCAATGTGGAACAGTGCCGGTATTGCCGAATTCAACGCTACTAACGATACCTATGAGCATGAACTCATCTTTTATAACTATGACAACAACGCATATGCTACATTTTGTTCTTCCTTCACGAGCAGCCTGCCAAATGCCTATGCAGATACCCAGTTCCTTGACAGCAACAATGAGTACAACATTGCTGTGGGAACCACCAATGCGCATAATATAATGTCAGGCAATAACTATACTATCAAGTTGACACTCAATGTAACAAATTCTTCCTCCAGTAGATACAAGGTGCAGGGACAGGAGGGTTATTATGTTGTTTACCCCAGCACGTTGACGACGTTTGCCGAGACCACGAGCAAGATTGCTCCTTTTGCAACGGGATTTACCGCACCTGAAACAAGGTCTTGGCGGCATGAAACAGAACCAAACGCGACAATATCATCTGCTGCCATTGGAGGAACGACAGAATTTCTCAGCGGCACAATCGCTACCGCTACCGATGAGGACTATTATTTCAGAGTCTACTCATACGCAGGAAGCAGTGCAACCACAGCATATCACCTCATTATTACATAGCTATGTGTCCGGTGGGCGGTGGTTTTTGGGCGGAGGTAAAGTGTGTTTTGCCCCCGCTTGTTTTATTGGCTGCGTATATATTGTTCCGCTTCCAGGCCCGCCAACAGCGCGCGCTGTTCCTCCGGGGTGCCTGCGGTGACGCGCAGAAGGGTGTTGTTTAGGAGGCGGATGAGGATGCCTTGGGCGCGGAGGGATTCGTAGATTTTTGGGGCGTTGGGGGTTTCAAGGAGGACGAAGTTGGTTTCGGTGGGCAGCGCTCGGAAGGCGCCGTTTGAGCGGGCCGATAGGGCGGAGAGGGCCTGGTACAGGGCGGCGGCGGCCTCACGGAGGCGGGCGGCGCAGTCGGCCAGGTAGTCCGGGTGGGACAGGGCGGCCTCCCCCGCCGCCTGGGTGAGGGCGCTGACGTTGTAGGGCGAGCGGGATTTTTGCAGGGCGGCGGTGATGTCGGGGCCCGCCAAGGCGAAGCCCAGGCGCAATCCGGCCAGGCCGTACGCCTTGGAGCAGGTTTTGAGAATGAGCAGGTTGTCCCGGCCCGGCAGGTCCCCGATGAGGCTCTGGTCCCAGAAATCCATGTAGGCCTCGTCCACCGCCACGGGGCAGTCCGCCCCGTCGGCCAGGCGGAGGGCCTCCGGTCGCGTTACCCCCAACCCGGTGGGATTGCAGGGGTTGGAGAAGATGATCAGGTGGGGTTGTATCCGTTTGGCCTCGGCCAGGACGGCGTCTATCTCGACTCGGCGGCCTGCCTTGCCCACGGCGAAGCAGTCCAGCTCGTACAGACCGGCGTACACCCGGTACATGGAGAAATCCGGGTCGGTGAGCAGCACCCGCCCGCCCCGGGGCACCAGGGCGGCCATGGACAGGGCGATGAGTTCGTCCGAGCCGCTGCCCGCCGTGATGTGGGCCGCGTCCACGCCGTACAGCCGTGCGGCCAGACGGCGCACCCCCGAGGCCGTGGGGTCGGGGTAGCGGTGCAGGGGCACCTGGGCCACCGCCGCGGCGACGGCGTCCCGCAGCCAGGGAGGGGTCTCCAAAAAACTCTCGTTGGCGTCCAACCGTACGGGGTAGTCCCCCCGCACCGGCTCGTAGGCCGTCATGCGGCTCAATTTTTCGGGCAGGTTCATGGCGCGGCAACCCCTCTCACGATCGTATTTCTGACGTTCTCACCCGAATCGCGTTGGCGTGGGCGTCCAGCCCCTCGGAGAGGGATAGGGCCCGGATGTCCGCCGCCAGAGGGGCAAGGGCCGCCCGGTCGAATTCGATGAGGCTGGTTTTCTTCAAAAAGGCGTCCACCGACAGGGGGGAGAAAAACCGCGCCGTCCCCGACGTGGGCAGGACGTGGCTCGGCCCGGCCATGTAGTCCCCCAGGGGTTCCGGGCTGTATGGCCCCAGGAAGACCGCCCCGGCGTTGCGGATGAGGGGCAGGAGGGCCCGGGGGTTTTCGGTCATGATCTCCAGGTGCTCCGGGGCCAGCCGGTTGGCGATGTCCGCCGCCTCGGCCCAGTCGGCGCAGACCACCGCCGCGCCGAAGTCCCGGAGAGAGGCCTCGGCGATGTCCCGGCGGGACAGGGCGGCCAGCTGGAGCGTCAGTTCTCCGGCCACCGCGTCGGCCACCGTTCGGTCGGTGGTCACCAGCACGGAGGCCGCCCGGGGGTCGTGTTCGGCTTGGGACAGCAGGTCGGCGGCGATATAGGAGACCGGGGCGCTCCCATCGGCCAGCACCATGATTTCCGACGGCCCGGCCACCATGTCGATGTCGATGAGGCCGTACAGCTGGCGTTTGGCCTCGGCTACGTAGGCGTTGCCCGGGCCCACAATCTTGTCCGCCCGGGGCACCGGTCCCGCGCCGTACGCCAAGGCCGCCACCGCTTGGGCCCCGCCCAGGGCGAACACTCTGTCCACTCCGGCCAGCTCGGCGGCGGCCAGCACCGCCGGACGGAGGTGAGCGGTGGGCGGGGTGACCATAATCAGCTCCTCCACCCCGGCCACCCGGGCCGGAAGGGCGTTCATGAGCACCGAGGAGGGATAGGCCGCCGTGCCCCCCGGCACATACAGCCCCACCCGGGTCAGGCCCCGTACCAACGCCCCCACCCGGCCCCCGCCGGGGGCGTCCCACTCGCGGGAACGAACGAGGAGTTTTTCCTGATAGTCTCGGATGCGCCGGGCGGCCCGTTCCAGCGCCTCATAGACCGCCGGGTCGCATTGGGCGGCGGCGGCCCGGCGCTGTTCCGGGGACAGCTCATAGGGTTCCGCTCCGTCGAAGCGCAGGGAGAAGCGGCCCACGGCTTCCCAGCCCTCTGTCCGCACGGCCGCCAATATCTCGGTCACGGCGCGGCGCACCTCGGCTTGGTCGGCGGCCCGGCGGGCGTCCTGGGCGGCGAACAGCGCCTCGGCCTCGGGGGTTCCGGCGTTCACGACGGCGATCATGCCTTGGCCTCCAATCCTTTGCGACACAGGGCGATAAAGTCCTGCACGGCGCTTCTTTTCATTTTCATGGCGGCCACGTTGACGATGAGCCGGGCGCTGACCGGGCAGATGTCCTCGACGGTCTCCAGGCCGTTTTCCCGCAGGGTGGCCCCGGTCTCCACAATGTCCACGATGGCGTCGGCCAGGCCCAGCACCGGGGCCAGCTCCACCGAGCCCTCGATTTTGATGATCTCCACGTCCAACCCCTTGCCCGCGAAATAGTTTGCCGCCACCCGGGGGTATTTGGTGGCCGCCCGGCGATGGCCGTAGCCGCCGAAAAAGTCGTCCCCCCGCTTGACTGCCAGGGCAAACCGGCAGGCTCCGAAGCCCAGGTCGAGCACCTCGTAGAAGGAGCGCCCCTGTTCCAGGATGGTGTCCTTGCCCACAACCCCCAGTTCGCACACCCCGTGCTCCACGTAGGTGATGACGTCGGGGGCCTTGGCCAGCACGGCCTCCACCCCCGCGCCAGGGAGGGGGTGGACAAGCCGCCGCCCCGGGGTGAGCAGGGGGGACACATCCGCCCCGGCCCGGGCCAGCAAGGCCCGGGTCTCGGCCTCCAGGCGGCCCTTGGTCAGGGCCAGGCGCAGCAGTCCGCTCACAGGGATTCCTCCTCTCCGTCGGCGTCGGCGTTGATCAGGCGCATGAGGTTCCGGGCGCGGGCCAGGGCCCGGCTGGCCGCCAGCGTCCCGCAGGGGGACAGTTCGGCCCGGGGGCGGGTGTCCAGCAGGGCCAGGGCTGTTTGCAGGTGTTCGGGGGAGAAGTGGATCAGGGTTTCCGGCCCCGCCGCCTCGGGGACGGGCAGGCGGTCGCACAGGGCGTCCAAGTCCACGGCGAACCCGGTGGCCGGGGCCGAACGGCCCAGGGCCCCCATCAGGTTGTCGTACCGCCCCCCGGTGAGCACCGCCCGGCCCACCCCGGCGGCGTATCCGCGAAACACCACGCCGGTGTAGTAGTCCATTTGGTGCACCAACCCCAGGTCGATCTGAATCCGGCCGCCGAAGCCCGCGTTCTCCAGGGCGGCGTAGGTCTCCTTGAGGTCGTTCAGGGCGGCGTCGGCTTCGGGTACCCCCAGCAACCCGGCCTCCCGGAAGACCTCCCGGCCTCCGAAAAGCATACACAGCCGCCCGATGGCCTCGCGGACCGGGCGGTTTTCAAACCCGGACAGCCGGTCACCCAGGGCGGCGAAGTTTTTTTGTTCGATGAGCGCCCGGAGTTCCTCCCGGTCGGCCCCGTCGATGTCCAGCCGCTGGGACAGCGCCCGGAAGAGGGCGGCGTGGCCCAGTTCGATGCGGAAGTCCGCGACCCCGAGGGCGAACAGGGTTCGCGCCGCCAGGGAGAGGACTTCCAAATCGGCCCGGCGGCCCGGGGCGCCGATGAGCTCTACGCCTGCCTGCCGGATTTCCGCCGGGCGGCCGGTGTGTTCGTCGTCGGCGCGGTAGATGTCCTGTATGTAGTACAGCCGCAGGGGCATGGGCCGCCCGGCCAGACGGGCCGCCGCCACCCGGGCCGCCGGGGCGGTGGAGTCGGGGCGCATGACCACCAGCCGCCCGTCCCGGCCCACAAAGCGGCACATGTTCTCGGCGGGCATGGGCAGGCCGGTGCGCTCGAAGAGCTCGCCCCGTTCCAGGGCGGGGGTCATCAGCTCGGCGTACCCGAAGCGGGCAAACAGCGCCCGGGCGCTGTTCTCCAAGGCCCGCCGGGCCTGGCAGGCCCCGAACAGCTTGTCCCGCGCCCCCTCCGGCGCGCCCACCCAGTCGGTCGGCATGGGGATCCCTCCTTTGCGATTCGCTTTAACGCAGTATCACGGTAATATGATACCATAATATTTTGGGTTTGTCAAGGAAATTTCAGGGAAATTTTGGGGCCTTGACGCGCCGCCGTCCTATGATTCCAAAAACCCCGGCCCCAGAAAGAGCCGGGGAGGCGGAGATCGGCTGAAAGGGGGGCGGGGCGCCACCGCTTTCGCATGTTGTTCCCGCCCGCCAAATCGTCAGGGTGTATCACACGTTTTCCGGATCGTCCAGGTATCCGCCGAGGAGCTTCATCGACGCTTCCATCGCGCGCCAATGCGACCGCTCCATGCCGTGCGAGGCGTGGACAGCCGACCCAATGAGCCCGCCGCGTATATCGTGCCCGGCGCTGAGCGCCGCGCCGACGTCCGAGCCGTAAAACGGATAAATGTCCACGGCTTATCCTTTGACGATGGCTTCGGTGTCTTCGGCGATGACCAGTTCCTCGTTGGTGGGGATGACCAGAATCCGGCCGGGGGAGCGGGGGGTGGAGATGTCCCGTTCGCCGTCGGCGCGGAGGTCGTTTTTGGCGTCGTCCAGCTCCAGGCCCAGGCAGGTCAGGGACCCGGCGATCCAACGGCGCATGGGGATGTTGTTCTCCCCGACGCCGCCGGTGAACACCAGGGCGTCCACGCCGTTCATGGCGGCGGCGAACATGCCGATGTGCTTTTTTACCGCATAGGCGAAGACGTCGAGCGCCAGTTGAGCCCGTTTGTCGCCGCTGTCGGCGGCGGCGTGGAGGTCGCGGAAGTCGGAGGACACGCCGGACAGACCCAGCATCCCGGATTTCTTATTGAGGACGTCGGTGATTTCGGCCAGGCCCAGGCCCTCCCTCTCGCCGACGTAGGCCAGGATGGCCGGGTCGATGGAGCCGGAGCGGGTGCCCATGGGGACGCCTTCCAGGGGGGTCAGGCCCATGGAAGTGTCTACGCATTTACCGCCCTTCACGGCGGCCAGGGAGGAGCCGTTGCCCAGGTGGCAGGTGACCACCTTCAAGGCGGCGGGGTCGCGGTCGGACAGCATGGCCGCCGCCCGGGCCGACACATAGCGGTGGGAGGTGCCGTGGAAACCGTAGCGGCGGACGTGATATTTCTCATAGTATTCGTAGGGCAGGGCGTACATGTAGGCTTCCGGGGGCATGGTCTGGTGGAAGGCGGTGTCGAAGACCGCCACTTGGGGGACATCCTTCATGACCTGGGCGCAGGCCCGGATGCCCACAAGGTTGGGGGGATTGTGCAGCGGGCCGAGGGGGACGCACTCCTCGATGGCGTCGATGACCGCGCCGGTGATGCGTATGGAGCCGGAAAAGCGCTGTCCGCCGTGGAGCACCCGGTGGCCCACCGCCGAAATGTCCTTCATGCTGGCGATGACGCCGGTGTCCGGGCCGGTGAGCAGTTCGGTGACGGCGCGGATGGCGTCGCCGTGGTCGGCCATGGCCCGGTCGGACACATAGTCGGCCCGCCCCTCGGCATAGTGCTTGACCCGCCCGCCGATGCCGATGCGCTCGCACAGGCCCCGGGCCAGGGACACCCGCTTGGTCATGTCAAACAGCTGGTACTTCAGGGACGAGCTGCCCGCGTTGATGACAAGAATATTCACCGTTATCTTTCCTCCCATATGTGCAAAAACGTGGCCGCTTGTGATACAATGGACGCGGCGCGGAAAACTATGGGTATTTTATCACACAAAACCGCCGCGCACAATGAAAATTTGCGGGGGAAGCCCATGAGCGGCGCATTTTTCGGCCCGGACGGGCGTCCGGTGGTCGGCGTCATCGCCGAATACAACCCCTTCCACAACGGTCACGCCCTGCACCTGCGGCGCGCCCGAGAGGCGGTACCCGGCGGGGCGGTGGTGTGCGTGATGAGCGGACATGTCACCCAGCGGGGGGACTTCGCCATCTGCCGCAAGGGGGCGCGGGCGGCCATGGCCGTGGGGAACGGGGCCGATCTGGCGCTGGAGCTGCCCGCCGCCTGGGCCTGCGCCTCGGCGGAACGGTTCGCCCGGGGCGGGGTCTTCCTGCTGGCCGCCACCGGGGTGGTCACCCATCTGTCCTTCGGCGGCGAGGGGGGGACGCTGGCGCCCCTGCGCCGGGCGGCGCTGGCCCTGGACGATCCGGCCTTTCCGGCGGCCCAGGGGCTGGCCATGGCGGGGGGGCTATCCTATCCCGCCGCCCGGCAGAAGGCCTTGGAGGCGCTGTTGGGCGTCCCCTGCCCCGAACTGGCTCGGCCCAACGACACGCTGGGGGTGGAATACCTGCGGGCCCTCCGGCATTGGGGGGCCGACTTGCAACCGGTGGTCGTCCCCCGGGCGGGGGTTGGGCACGACGACGACCGGCCCGAGGGCGGGCTGGCGTCGGCCTCCCATCTGCGCCGACTGCTGTTGGACGGGGGAGAGGCTGCGGGGTTTGTGCCGGAGACGGTGGGGGCGCTGTGGGCCGAGGAGCGGACGGCGGGCCGGGCCCCCGTCAGCCTGGCGGCCTGTGAGACGGCGGTGCTGGCTGTGCTGCGGGGCCTGGCCGCCGCCGACTTCGCCCGGCTGCCCGACGTGACCGAGGGGCTGGAACACCGGCTGGCCCGGGCGGCCCGGCGGGCCTGTTCCCTGGCGGAATTTTACGCGCTGGTCAAGACCAAGCGGTACACCCTGGCCCGGGTGCGGCGGTTGGCCCTGGGGGCCT
>JAITQI010000081.1 GCA_031289065.1 Oscillospiraceae bacterium | reverse complement strand
CTCCTATGGCTTTCTTGTTTTCGCCAATATCGCCATATGCAATCCCGCGATTAAGATAAGCCTTCGCGTAATCCGACTTTAGTTCTATGGCTTTGCTGTAATCCACTATGGCCTTTTCTTTTTGGTGAGTTTCGTCATATGCAATCCCACGATTAAAATAAGCCTTCGCGTAATTCGATTTTAGTTCTATGGCTTTGTTGTAATCCTCCATGGCTTTTTCTTTTTGGTGGGTTTTGCCTCTTCCCTGCTGTTCTCGCCGATTCTCTGGGGCTGATTAGAAGTGTTTCCGGATTTTTTCGGTGGCGTCGGCGGCGTCGGCGCTGATGGTGACGGTGAAATTCACGTTGTTGAGCCGACCGAATTCGTCGAACCAGGTCAGCAGGGCTTCGGCCTCGGGAATGCTGTCGCTGCCGGAGACCTTGAACAGGCTGTCGATGAAGATGTGGGAGATGTCATAGTTGCCCGCGTGGAGACCGGCCACGAAACCGCGGAGCATGTCATTGCCATGGAGGCCGCAGGCGGAGGAATCCACCAACCGCGCCCCGTGCTTGATGTCATAGGTGAGCTTTTGCCCCTTTTCAATCAAAACCACCTGGCCGGGGTCTTTGTCCACCGCGATGTTCACCAGTTCGATCAGGTGCTTGGTCTTGCCGGAGCCCTTGAGCCCCATAATCACGCTAACCATCGTAATCCTCTCCCTTGCTCATCTTTGTTGGGGTTTTTTGGTTTGTGTAAAGTGTATCATACAGCCCGGACTTTTACAACGCAAGAATGTCTTTTTTCACAGAAGTTTAACATTTCAGCCGCCCAGTCTCTTCCGCAGGGCTTCGCCTTGGGCTTCATAGCCCGGTTTGCCCAGCAGGGCGAACATGTTGACCTTGTAGGCCTCCACGCCAGGCTGGTCGAAGGGGTTGACCCCCAGCGCGAGGCCGGACAGGGCGCAGGCGAGCATGAAGAAGTACAGCAGCTCCCCCAGGTTCCAGGCGTCCAGGCGGGGCAGGGCCAGCACCAGGTTGGGCACGCCCCCGTCCACATGGGCCAGCCGGGTGGCCTCCATGGCGCGGCGGTTGATGTCGAACAGGGACAGGCCCGCCAGGAAATTCAGCCCGTCGGCGTTGTCCGGGTCAAAGGGGGCCTCGACGGCGGCGTCCGGGGCGTCCACGGACAGCACGGTCTCAAACAGATCCCGCCGCCCCTCCTGGATATACTGCCCCATGGAGTGCAGGTCGGCGGTCAGCTCCACGCTGGCCGGGAAGACGCCCTTGCCCTGTTTGCCCTCGCTCTCCCCGAATAGCTGCTTCCACCATTCGCCCAAAAACCGCAGGCCGGGCTCATAGAAGGCCAGAATCTCGATGGTTTTGCCCTGGCGATAGAGCAGGTTGCGGGCGGCGGCATACTGCCAGGCGGGATTTGTCTCCAGGCCGGAGGCGTCCAGGGCGTTCATGGCGGACAGCGCCCCGTCGAGGAGGGCGTCGGTGTCGATCCCGGCCACGGCGATGGGCAGCAGGCCCACCGGGGTGAGCACCGAATAGCGCCCACCAATGCCGTCCGGGATGACGAAGGTCTCATAGCCCTCTCGTTCGGCCATGTCCCGCAACGCGCCCTTGGCCTTGTCGGTGGTGGCGTAAATGCGGGCGCGGGCGCCGCCTTTGCCGTATTTTTCCACCAGCAGCGCCTTGAACAGCCGAAAGGCCACGGCGGGTTCGGTGGTGGTGCCGGACTTGGAGATGACGTTCACCGAGAAATCCCGGTTGCCGATGAGTTCGATGACCTCGTGGAGGTGAGCGGCGCTCAGGTTGTTGCCCACGAAGTAGATGTCGGGGGTGGACTTTTTCTTCAGGTTGTACTGGGGGGAGGCCAGCGCCTCCACCACCGCCCGGGCGCCCAGGTAAGAGCCGCCGATGCCGATGACCACCAGGGCCCGGGAATCCGCTCGGATGCGGGCGGCGGCGGCTTTGAGGCGGTCGTACTCCTGTTTGTCGCCGTCCCGGGGCCAGGTCAGCCAATCGGTAAAGGCGGCGCCCGGGCAGGTGCGCGCCTTCAGGGCGCTGTGGGCCGCCGTCAGGTTCTCGGACAGGGTTTTCCGGTCGCTCTCCCGGGCCAGAATATCGCCGGTGTTCAGGGTAAGCATAGGCAGACCTCCATGGTTAGATGTGTGGGGACGGGGGCTTCTTCAAACGGCGGGGGCCCTTCCGCCAAAAAACGCGGCCGCCAAAAAACGGACTGAACCGGGGCCGTTTGATCCGACCGGTTCAGTCCGCGCTTATGGTTCCTCTTTCATTTCCTGAATGGTGCGGAACTCCGAAATCAGGGACTCCCGGTTGACCACCTTGGTGCCCTCCAACAGCTCGGTACGAAACACGCGCACCTCTCGGGGGGCTTCCACCCCCAAGCTGACCCGGTCGCCCTCCACGCTCAGGACGGTCACCTTGATGTTTTCGCCCAAGCAGATGGATTGATTCACTTTTCTAGTCAGCACCAGCATCCGGAGCCCCTCCTCTGTGGACCAGCATCCGCATCTTTTCAAATATGGGGTGGCGCAGGTCGTACTCGCCGTTTTCCAGGATGACCTGTTTGCCGCAGTTGTTTTTCGTGTTGATCAAAACCGGCGCGAGGAGGTTCGTCGTCATGTGGCGGAAGTCCTGGGGGATGACCGCCACGGTGAGCACCAACACGTCCTCCGTGCGATCCACACCCAACTGGGTAAACACCCCTTCCGGCACCAGAGGCTTGTACTCCGGGAAGAGCAGATAGGGGTTTATCACCGCCAGCGACACGTCGGCGGCCTCGAGGGACTGCAGCCAATGAAAGGGGTCTGTTTCCTCGGTGGACAGCAACGCGTACCGCGTAAACCCTTCCAGGCCGGGCAACCCGTCCGGCATGTGGATGATCTTGCCCGCGGCGATATTGACGTCACCAAAACGTGTCGTGCTGATTTGCATATAGGCTCCTCCTCAAAGGTAGAGGACCGCAGCCACGTCGCTACAGCCCTTTATATCACATGGCGCGGGAAAGCGCAAGGGGGTTTTTTCAGGAAACCCGGCGAAATATTACGGCGGCCTGTGTCGGCTCATATTTGCCGCTATTTTCCGTCGCCGCAATATCTCGCCCTCCGCCGCCGGGCCTACTCGACGAGGCGGGGCACCGGCGGCGGTTCGGTCTCCAGGGTGGTAATCTCGATGGAGGGGTAGGTCGCCATGCTGATAGAAACCTTGTGGGGGACATACTCCACCTGATCCTCCTGCACCTCCCATTTGGCGTCCACCGACTGGGGGTTCCAGGAGATGTCGAGGCGGGTCGGCTCAAAGCGTATCTGGGGGCGCACGGCGGGCATGGCCGTCACAACCGGCCTCTTTTCATGGATCCCGCTCTGGGCAGCGATGTCCGCGATGGGGGTGCCGCCGTCTTCAATGTGCAGGAAGCGCAGGCCTTCGGCGGCGATGGTGGCGATGACCTCCAGCCCGGCGTTCAGGCCGGCCCGGTTGAAGTCCCCCGCCATGCGCAGGGGCGTTTTGAGCCCCGACGTGGCAAAGCACTCGGTCTGATCGATTTCCAGCTGGGACGCACGGCTGTCGATGTTCAGCCGGGCCTCGTTCTGGCGCATGTTCAATTGGAGCCGCTGGGAGCGGATGACGTTCAGTTGGGCGCGCTGGGTCTCGATCTGAATCTTACCCGCCGTCTGTTGAATTTGAATTCTTGTCATGTCAGAGAGACCACCTTCCGAGGTAAAATGACAGCTTTCCGAAGTCGGATGTCTACTTCAGGAAGTCCATGAGGGTGGGTTGGAGGACTCTTCCGCCCACGCCCAGGGCGGCGCGGTAGACCGCTTCGGCCATGGAGTAGTTCATGATAGCTTCGGCCTGGTCCAGATCCTCCACGTCGGACTTCATCTGGGTGTAGTTGATGATATTCTGCTCAAACCGGTCGCTCATCATGTCCAGCCGGTTTTGGCGGCCGCCGATTTCGGCCTGCAGGTCGATGACATTGCGCTGGAGGCTCTGGAATTTGTCGATAAAGGGGGTCAGGTCTTCCAGCTGGGCGGAGGACGCCTTTTCGTACAGGTCTTTGATCTGGCTGTAGATGTTGTTGTCGTCCAAGCCCATGAGCCTGACGCCCGAGATGGACACCGGCATGTCGATGCCGAAGCCGATCTCATAGCTGATGACGTTGTCCAGATCCAGCAGGGCCGTGCGATCGGCGGGGTCGGTCATGTTGAGTTTGTTGTAGGTCATCTCGCCCGTCGCGTCGATTTCAAAGGGGGCTCTGGTCACGTTATAGCCGCCGAACAGGTATTTGTCGCCCAAAGTGGTGTTGGCCAGGGTGACCACGTGCTCCATGAGCTCCTTGATTTCGTGGGCGCTGGCCTGTCTGTCCTCCGGCGTTTTGACCTCGTTGGCCATGCTGACCGACAGCTCGTAGACGCGTTTGACGATGGTGTTGAGCTCGCTGACCACCGATTCGCTCTGGGTCAGCCAGCCTTGGGCGTCGGACAGGTTGCGCTGGTACTGCTCCAAGCTGTTGAGCCGGGAACGGGCGTTCAGGCTTTTGACCACGCCCACGGGATCGTCGGACAGGCGGACAATCTTGCGGTTTGTGGCCAGTTGGCTCTGAAAACGGTTCATTTTGGCCGTGTTGGCGTAGAGATTGCGATTGAAGTTGCTGATCATCATGGAATTCGTCACGCGCTGCGCCATAAAAATTCCTCCAATGCTGACGGCGAAGGCCGGGAACAGGGGCGAGGGATTCTCTTATTCACAACTGTATTCCGCCGCCGCGGCTTACAGTCCCACTCTGCCGGTTCGGTTGATGAGGACGTCGAGCGCCTCGTCCATGGCGGTAATCACACGGGCGGCGGCGTTGTACGCCTGCTGGAAACGGATGAGGTTGGTCATCTCCTCGTCCAGGGACACGCCGGACACAGACATACGCTGGGCCTCCAGTCCGTCGAGGAGCGCGTACTCCTGCTCGCTGGTGCGCAAGGCGTGGCTGGTTTCGGAGGCCAGCTCGGTCAGGAAGGTGTTGTAATATTTCTCAAAGCCGCCGATGACCGGGATGTCGCTGCGCTGCTGGAGTTTGACCAGGGCCAGCGCCACTTCGTTGTTGCCGGTTTCATAGTCGCCGGTGACCGGATCGATTTCCACTTTTTTGTGGGCGGGTGCGAGATAGGCGGGGTTCTCCTTGATGTAGGAGGACAGGTCGAAGGTGTCGAGGGTCAGACCGTCCGGGTCGAAGAAGGGGATGCCGGTGACGCTGGGGTGGAAAACGCCGAAGTCGTCGGTGTAGGGCATGGTGTAACCGGTTTCATGGACGGCGTTGAAGCTCTCCACGAGGCCTTTGACCAGTTTGTCCAGTTGAGCTTTGAAATAAGGGATGCCCTGGGTGTCCACGGTGTTGCCGTCCCGGATGTCGAGATAGGCTTTCATGGCGCCGCCCGAGAGGTTGACTTCGCTGGCGTCGTCCACGAAGCGGATGGAATGCAACAGGTCGTCGGGGGCGACGGGTTGAACAGGGAACGCGTCCAGCACGTCGTTTGTCTTATCCTGCACCGCCTCAATGGCCCGGTACTGGTTGTCGGTGACAAAGGCCGCGCCGCCGATGGTCACGTTCAGGGTTGACAGGGGGGCGCCATTGATGTCCACCTTGCCGGTGGGTACGTCCTGGTAGGTGATGTTCACCAGGCCGGACAGCTCGTCCAAGAGCAAGTTTCTCTTGTCCCGCAAATCGTTGGCGCTGTTGCCGGACAGTTCAAATTTGAGGATGCTCTCGTTGAGCGCGGCGATCTGACTGCCGATCTCGTTGACGCGCTTGCTCTGA
>JAITQI010000019.1 GCA_031289065.1 Oscillospiraceae bacterium | reverse complement strand
GGTGGCCGCCGCCGCCGTCCTGCCCCGCGTCAACGGACGGGGCACCGTGGGGGTGGTGGTCGCTTCGTCGGCGGGGCTGCCCGACGAAGCCCTGGTGGAAGCGGTGCGCTTGCGGCTGGAAGACCTACGGGAAATCGCCGTGGACGTGACCGTCTCCGCCCCTCAACCCCTGCCGGTCAGCCTCACCGTGGACATCGCCCCCGCCGCCGGTGTGACCGCCGCCGAAGCCCTCCAAAACGCCGAAACCATTCTTCGGGGCCGGTTTGACGGGAATCTGCTGGGCCGCCCCCTGCTGCTGGCCGAGCTTCAGTCCTGGCTGTACGGAACGCCGGGGGTGGGCAATTTCCGCGTCCTGGCCCCCGAGGCCGATCTGCCCGTGTCGCCGGGGCAGCTGCCCGTGCTGGCCGAACTGACCTTACAGGAAATGGAGGAGTAGCCCATGCGTCACGCGGACAACATTCGCGACCTCTTGCGTCCGGTGGGGGTCTATCGCCTGGAGGGCGGGTTTCAGGCCGCCGAATGGGAGACGGTGGGCGCCGCTCTCGACGGCGTGTTCGACCTGACCACCTTCTGGGAGCGGGAAACCCAACCCGCCGCCGCCCGGGAAACCGGGCTTCTGCGCTGGCTGTCCCTCCTGCCCCGCCGCCCCGCCGGGCAGGAAACAGACCTGCTCGCCGCCGCCCTGCTGGCCCTGTTGGCCGTCGGGGCGGACAGCTTCACCCCGGCGGCGCTGGAGGCCGCCTTACAGGGCTGCGGCCTGCCCGCCCATGTCAGTGAAACCGATGTGCCCCAGACCGTACAGGTCTCCTTCCCCGGCGTGCCCGGCGTCCCCGAGGGCTTTGACGGCATGCGGGCCATCATCGAGGACATCCTCCCCTGCCACCTCGACATCAACTACCGCTTCTGGTTCCTCTCCTGGCCGGAATGGGAGACCCTCTTCCCCACCTGGCAAACCCTCGACGAAACCGGATACGTCTGGCGGGAGATTGAGACCCTCGTGGAAGTCGGCGGTTGATAGCCAATGAAGAATGACGGAGCCGCTGCGCGGCCATGTAATTATCGCGCCGCGGCGCGATTCCGAAATTTTTAATTTGAATGCTAAATGCTGAATTTTCGGAGGTAGTTCATGGATATTCACATCACCCACTTCCCCCCTGACCCGCTCGAAGCCCTGGGCGGCGACGTGGCTTGGCTGCTGGACAAGCTGCTCCAGCTGGCCGCCGCCGCCGCGCCGGAGCTGACCGCGCCCCTGTACGCCGAACGGGTGGCCACCGGGAAACTGACCCTGGCCGAGGTGCCCGAGGCGTGGCGCGTCCAGACCGAGGCGCTGTTGTGACGGCGGAAGGCTTGTCCCGGCTGAAGACCGTCGCCGCCGGGGCCGGGCTGTTCCTGGCCGGACTGCTGGGCGGGGCCGATCCCCTGCTGTATACCCTGGTCGGCTTCACCGCCGCCGACTGCCTCACCGGCATCCTCAAAGCGGTCATCCGCCGGGAACTGCGCTCCGCCCGCATGTTTTCCGGCGGCCTGCGCAAGCTGCTCATCTACGTCGTGGTGGCGGTGGCCGCCGCCCTCGACAACCTCTTCCCCGCCGACGGCCTCGCCTTCCGGGGCCTCACCATCGGCTACTACATCGCCAACGAGGGCCTCAGCATCCTGGAAAACGCCGCCCTCTGCGGCCTCCCCCTGCCGGAGCGGCTGAAGAGCGTCCTGGCGGGGATGACGGCGGAGACGCTCCGCAATTGACAATTCTCCGTCAATTCCCCGGAAAAAGCGCCGCGCCGTTTACACGGCGCGGCGCTTTTTAGATGGTCATCGTTTGGGGGTTTTCACCCCGAGCAGATAGTCGGTTGTGACGCCGTAATATTGAGCCAGCGCGATCACCGCCCAGACGGGAACCTCGCGCGTGCCGTTTTCATACCGGCGGTATACGCTGCGGTTCATGGACAGCAGTTCCGCGATTTCCACCTGGGTCTTATCCTTGTCTTCGCGCAGGTCTCGAAGCCTTGGAAAATACACGATATTCACCCTTGACAATGATACCATTTGGTGTCATAATAGCGATAAAAATGGTTCCGTATGGAGCCATTCAAGCCAAGGCAAACAAGAAAGGGTGTTCGTATGTTTTGTCAACATTGCGGGAAATCGGTCGAGGCGGACGCGCGTTTCTGCCCGGGTTGCGGCGCCGCGCTCACGCCGTCCGCCGCTTCGCCCGTGGGCCCGCCCGCGCCCGCCCAGACGCCGTTCCACTTGTACGCTCCTGCCGCCGCCGCCGTCGTGCTGGTCGTCCTGCTGCTGCAAAAAATCATCGACATGCCGCTGGCCAACACGGTGATGGGGTTCGCGTCCGATATGTTTAACACGGGCGCGGGGCGCGATTTGCTCCACGCCAGTAGCGGCGGGTTTTCCCTCTTTGGGCTGACGAGGCTCTTTGTCGCCGCCGATACGAACAGCCCCTTCACCTTTTTTTCCGTCCTCCTGTTCGGGTTCGCTCTGTTTTGCGTCGTCAAACTCGGTCTGTACGCCCTCTTGACTGGGATGCGAAAAACGCCGCACAAAAGCGGAAAATCCGCGTTTTTCTGGACAATCATGTTTTCGGTCGTCCTGTGGGTGGCGGTGTTCGCCGCCAATCTCTGGGCCGACAACGAGCTGAACGGCCTGAGCGCCTTCACGGGTTCCTTTTTGCGGCTGAATTGGATGTTCTATGCGGTGTTGCTCCTGGCTTTCGCGGTGCGCGTTTTGGCCCTGCCCCGGATGGAACCCGCGACGGCCAAGGCGTACGGGCCCGTGGGAAAAGAGGAGGCGAATCCCAAGGGAGAAGAGGAGACGAATTTCACGGAGGAGAATGAGGCGAATTCCACGGAAACACCCGGTAAAGGGTGCTTTGCAACCCCCGATTTTTTGCCCGGTTGGCCTACAGGTTCAAACCCCAGACAGCCGGAATGGGCGGTTCTGTTTGCAGTCGCACACAATGTCATAGAACTCGATATGATAGAGGCCTTCTTGGAGGAATACCATATTCCGATGTTTGTAGGCGGTGGAACCTTTGTCGTAAGGCCTCGGATATACATCCCCCAAAGCCGCTTGGCCGAAGCCAAGGCGCGGTGGCAAAAAGTCTGATCCACCCCAACGCCTGACCTCACCTTATTATGTCCCAAAAATGAAAAATTGCGGTACCGCTGCGCGGCGAATTCAATCATCGCGCATAGCGCGATTCCGCAATTTTTCATTTTTCATTCTTAATTTTTAATTAGACGTTGATTTCAACGTCATACGCCCTCATCCAATAGTCCATCTGCAAGAAATAGGCGATGGTCTGGGGGGTGTTCATCAGCTGGCCGTACCAGGGGGCGGTTTCCCCGCCTGTCAGCAGGGTTTCCAGCGCCCCCCGGTCGGCGACGCGCAGCAGCGGGGAGGCCGGGTCGGCCAGCACCGCCCGCAGACGGGCCGACACGGCGGCCAGGTAGACCGGATGGTGGGTTTTGGGGTAGGGGCTCTTTTTGCGCCGTAGCACCTCTTCGGGTAGCAGACCGACCGCCGCTTCCCGCAGCAGGCCTTTTTCCACCCCGCCGTGATCCTTGTAGGCCCAGGGCAGGCTGTACAGGTACTCGGCGATCCGATAGTCGCAGTAGGGCACCCGTACTTCCAGGCCGGCGTACATGCTCATTCTGTCCTTGCGGTCCAACAGCGTCTGCATGAACCACTGGAAATTGAGGCCCACCATCTCCCGCATACGCCGCTCGTCCGCGTCCAGGCCGGGGCGGGCCGACGTGTCGGCCAGGGTTTGCCGGTAGCGCTGGCCGATATAGCCCTCCGCGTCCAGGGCGGCGGCGTGTTCCGGGCGCAGAAAACGCTTGCGCCAGGCGGTGGATTGGGCCCAGGGGAAGCCGTCCCGCGCCCGGATTTCCGGGTCCCGGTACCAGGGGTACCCCCCGAAAATCTCGTCGGCGCATTCGCCCGACAGCACCACCGTCACATGCGCCTTCACCGCCCGGCAAAACAGCAGCAGGGAGGCGTCCACGTCGGCCATGCCGGGCAGGTCGCGCGCGCGCGCCGCTTCAAACAGGGCGTCCACCAGCTCCTCGGTGTCCAGGGTGACCTGGTGGTGCTGGGCGTTCAGGTGTCCGTTCATGCGGCGGATGAAGGCCCCGTCGTCCCCCGGCTGGAATTTGCCCGGGATGAAAAACCGGTCGTTGTCCCGGTAGTCCACCGAGAAGGTGTGCAGCCGCTCCCCCCGGGCCGAAAAACGGCGGTCGGCCACCGCCGAAATGAGGCTGGAATCCAGCCCGCCCGACAAAAACGTCCCCACCGGCACGTCGGACACCAGCTGCCGCTCGATGGCGTCGGTGACCAGGAAGCGGACGGTTTCCACCGCCTGGGGGAAGCTGTCGTTGTTTTCGCGGTCGGTCAGCCGCCAATAGCGCCATGTCCGCAGGCCGTCTTGGGTGTAATAGCCGCAGCGGGCCGGTTCCAGCTCCCGGATGCCCCGGAAAACCCCGCACCCCGGCGTGCGCCCCGGCCCCAGGCAGATGAGCTCCGCCACCGACTCCAAATCCAGCGTGGGCGTCACCGCCGGGTGGGCCAGCAGTGCCTTGATTTCCGAGGCGAACAGCAGCGTCCCGCCCGCCAGCGTGTAGAATAGCGGCTTGACCCCGATCCTGTCCCGGGCTAAAAACAGCCGCCGGTTGTGAACCTCCCAGACGGCGAAGGCGAAGATGCCGTTGAACCGGTGGATGGACTCCGCGCCCCATTCCATATAGGCCCGCAGCAGCGCCTCGGTGTCCGAATGGCCGTCGAACTTGCGCCCCAGCCTCTCCAGCGCCCGGCGCAGCTCCGGGGTGTTGTACAGTTCGCCGTTGTACACCAGGACGTACTCCTCGTCCCCCCGTGTGAGGCGCATGGGCTGTCGCCCCTTTTCGATGTCCACCACGCACAGCCGCGTGTGTATCAGCGCCGCGTTGCCCTGGAGATACAGCCCGCGCTGATCCGGGCCCCGCCGAAGCAGTGTTTTTTGCATGGCTTCGTATACGGGGCGTTGGTTCGCGATGTGTTCGGCGTCCCAGCCGATTTGGCCCGCGATTCCGCACATGGGCGATGCACTCCTTTATAGCGACGGATCGTTGAACGCAATGAAAAATTAAAAATGAAGAATTAAAAATTGTGGAGCCGCTATGCGGCGATTTGATTGTCGCGCGGCGGGGGGCGTTTCCCAATTGACAATTGACGATGGACAATTGACAATTATTTGCGGGGAGTGAGCCTTTTTTGGGGAGGAGGAACGGGATGTCGGGGACGCCATCCCCTACAAGGAACGGGGGAAACGTCCGGTTTTTGTCGTTCCCCAATTGTCAATTGTCAATTAGGTACGTCCCCATCACAATCGCAAACCGCTTCGCCGTCTCTATCGCTTCTCCCAGGGTGTTGGCCGAGGAGCCCACCTCCAGGAGGATCGACCCGGTTGTGGCGTGGGCGTTGAAGCGTTCCCGGCGCAGGTTGATGGGCCGCATCAGGCCGGGATAGGCGGTGTTGACCCGCTGTTGCAGGCCCATGGCGAAGGCCAGGTTTTGCTTCCAGTTGGGATGGTCCAGCCCCGAATCGTTGGTACCCACCACGATCATGGCCTGGGCCATTTTTTGACCGTCCACCAAGGCCGCCGTCTTGTAGTTGGTGCCGTCGGCGGTCTGGATGGAGTCCCGGTGCAGGTCGATGACCACTGAAATGCCGGGGTTTTCCTTGAGCGCCGTGGCGATGGCGGTCAGGGACCGGCCGTAGGAGCCGTTGTAGGAGGGCTGGTCGTAGATGTTTCGGTCGTGGAGCACCCGCAGGCCCATGCGTTCAAACACCGCTTGCATTTCGTCCCCCACCCGGACGACGTTGAAACGGGTGTCCTCGGTGCGCTCCACGTCGGTGGGGGTATAGGGGTATTCCTCGTCCGGCCAATAGGCCTCGCTGCCGTGGGTGTGGACGATGAAAATTTGCGGCCCGTCGTCGGCCAGGGGGATGACGGGCGGGCTTTCCAGCAGGGCCGCCCCGTCTACGCTGAGGGTGGTCTCGTTTTTGATCCACACCCC
>JAITQI010000009.1 GCA_031289065.1 Oscillospiraceae bacterium | reverse complement strand
ACCGTGACACCGGTTTCCTCATCTGCCCGTGGCCGCGCACCCGAGCGTCGAGCGTCGCGCTTATGCGGGCGCTGGCCGAACACATCGGGGCGGCGCGGATCGCCGTCTCAGACCCGGCGGCCCATGACGCGGTGATCGCCTACACCAGCGATTTGATGCACATCGCGGCGGCGGGGCTGTGCGTGGATTTTCATCCGGACATGACGCTGGCGTACGCCGCTGGGGCCTTTCGGGACTGCACCCGGATCGCCGACATCAACGCGGCGGCCTGGACGGAACTGCTTTTGTCCAACGCCGACAACACATTGGGGATGCTGGACAGATATATGGCCAGCTTGGCCCACATCCGCCGGGCGCTGGCCGAGAGAGACGAAGCGGCGCTTTGCGCCCTGCTCGACCGGGCCGGGCGCAACAAAAGGGAGATGCTGACACGATGAGAATCCAGCGGGTGGCCCTCAAGGAAAACGGATATGACATTTTGTTCGCACGGCTGGCGGCGTTCGGCGGTCTGCTGCGGGAACGGTTGGCCCCTCGGGGGGCCGTCGCCGTGGTCAGCGACGAGACGGTTTGGGCGGCCCAGGGGACGGGGCTTGCCGCCGCCCTTGACGGGGCGGGTCTTCCCTACCGTGTCTGCCTTCTGCCCCCCGGGGAGCAGACCAAAACCCTGGACGGTTTACAGCGGCTGTACGCTTTTTTTGCCGAGGCGGGGGTGCGGCGGGACGGGTTGGTCGTCGCCTTCGGCGGCGGCGTCGTGGGCGACCTGACCGGCTTCGCGGCGGCTACCTGGATGCGCGGCGTCCCCTACGTCCAAATCCCCACAACCCTTCTGGCGCAGGTGGATTCCAGCGTGGGCGGCAAGACGGCGGTGGATCTGCCCCAGGGGAAAAACCTGGCGGGCGCGTTCTATCAGCCCGCTCTGGTGCTGTTGGATGTGGAGACACTGGATACCCTGGCCCCCAGGGAGCTCCGGTGCGGCATGGCCGAAGTGATCAAGTACGGGGCGATCTATGACGCCGCCCTGTTTGACCGGCTGCGCGTCCCCCCCCAGGGGGCCGCGCTGGAGGACATCGTGGCCGAGTGCTGTCGGCTAAAGGCCAACGTGGTGGCAGAGGACGAGCGGGACACCGGGGCCCGGATGCTGCTCAACTTCGGGCACACCTTCGGCCACGCGGCGGAGACGTTGGGGGGCTACGAGACCTATAAGCACGGCGAGGCGGTGGCCCTGGGCATGGTGTTGGCGGCGGAGGCCGGGGCCCTGCTGGGGGTGACCCCGCCGGGATGCGCCGCCGCGCTGGGTGAAATTTTGCAGGCCAACGGACTGGAAAGCATATATCCTTTACGGCCATCCACCCTGCTGCCGGTGATGCGGCTGGACAAGAAGAACGACGGGGGCGGTTTGCGGCTGGTACTGCTGCGGGACATCGGCTCGGCCTTTGTATATCCCATCGCCGAAGAGGCGCTTACCGCTGTGCTGGAAAGGATGGATGCCGCATGGACACCGGTTTGATCCGCCCCAATCCCCGGCGGTTGGTGCGGGTGCCCTCCTCCAAGAGTTTGGGGCACCGGGCGGTCATCTGCGGGGCGTTGGCGGGGGGGCAGAGCGTCATACGCGGGCTCATCCTGTCGGAGGACATCGAGGCCACGTTGCACGGCGTAACCGCCCTGGGGGCGCGGTGGCGCCCGGAAGGGGAAGCCCTTTACATCGCCGGCGGGGCGGGGCCGAGGGGCGAGGTTATCGACTGCGGCGAGTCCGGCTCGACGCTTCGGTTTCTGATTCCCCTGGCCATGCTGGGCGGGGGCGAGACCCGTTTTGTGGGCCGGGGGCGGCTCATGGCCCGGCCGCTGGCGGCCTATGAGGCGTTGTTCGGGGATCGACTGGCGCGGACGGCGGACGGGTTGCGGGCGACGGGGCCGCTGGTGGGCGGCGTGTATGCCCTGCCGGGGGACGTGAGTTCGCAATTTGTGTCGGGTCTGTTGCTGGCCCTGCCGCTCTGCGAGGGGGACAGCGAGATCCGCTTAACTACGCCGCTGGAGTCGGGGCCGTATGTGGCGCTGACGCTGCAGACGATGCGGCGGTTCGGCGTGGAGGCCGAGCGGGGGGGGGACAGATTTTTTGTCAGAGGGGGGCAGCGTTATGTCCCCTGTGACCATGCGTTGGAGGCCGACTACTCCCAGGCGGCGTTTTTCCTGGCGGCGGCGGCGCTGGGGCGGGATATATGGCTGGAAGGGCTCGACCCGGACAGCGCCCAGGGCGACCGGGCCATTCTCGACATCCTGCGGGACATGGGGGCCGCGATCGTGTGGGAAAACGGGCTGGTCACGGCCCGGGCCGAGAGGCTGCGCGGGGTGACGGTGGACGTTCGCGACATCCCGGATTTGGTGCCGCCGGTGGCGGCGCTGTGCTGCTTTTGCGAGGGGGTCAGCCGGATTATCAGCGCCGGGCGACTGCGGCTCAAAGAGAGCGACCGGTTGAGCGCGCTGGCCGCCGCGCTGGGCGGGTTGGGCGCGAACATCGCCGAGACGCCGGACGGGCTTGTGATCGAGGGCTCCCCTTCCCTGCCCGGCGGGACGGCCGACGCCCGAGGCGACCACCGGATCGCCATGGCGGCGGCGGTGGCGGCCCTGGGGTGCGGCGGCCCGGTTGCGCTTTCGGGGCGGGACAGCGTGAACAAATCCTACCCGCTGTTCTGGCGGGATTTTGAGGGGGACGACCTATGAACACCTGGGGACACAGCCTGCGGCTGTCTATTTTCGGCGAGTCGCACGGCCCTGCGGTGGGCATCGTCATGGACGGGCTGCCGCCGGGGGAGGTCGTCGATCTGACGGCGGTGGCCGACGAGATGCGCCGCCGCGCCCCCGGACGAGACGAGACGGCGACCGCCCGTCGGGAGACCGACGCGGCGGAGATTGTCAGCGGTCTGTTGGACGGGCGCACCACCGGCGCGCCGCTGTGCGCCCTGATTCGCAACGCCGATACGCGCTCGGCCGATTACGACACCCCTCTGCGCCCCGGCCATGCCGACTGGACGGCCCTGCTCAAATATAAGGGCTTCGCCGATCGGCGCGGCGGCGGGCATTTTTCCGGGCGGCTGACCGCGCCGCTGGTGTTTGCCGGGGCGCTGGCCAAGCAGGTTTTGGCGCGACGGGGGGTGACGGTGACCGCTCGAGCGCTTCGTATCGCCGGGCAAACAGACCCGGAGCTCCAGCGGACGGCCATTTTGGAGGCCAAGTGCGACGGGGATTCGGTGGGCGGTGTGGTCGAGGTCGTGGCCGAAGGGGTGCCGACGGGATTGGGGGAACCCTTCTTCGCGTCGGTGGAGAGCGTGGCCGCCTCGCTGTTTTTCGCCATCCCGGCGGTGAAGGGGGTGGAGTTCGGCGGCGGGTTCGCGCTGGCCGGGCTGCGGGGCAGTCAGGCCAACGATCCTCTGTATTTGGAGGAAGGGCGCGTCCGGGCCCGCGCCAACCACAGCGGCGGCATTTTGGGGGGCATCACCAACGGCGAGCCGGTGACGGCACGGGTGGCGTTTAAGCCCACGCCGTCGATTGCCCTGCCTCAGCAAACGGTTGACCCCGAAACCATGACCGAAACCGCGTTTGCCGTCAGAGGGCGGCACGACCCCTGCGTGGTGCCCCGGGCGGTGCCGGTGGTGGAGGCGGCCTTGGCGCTGGCCCTGCTGGACTGTCTGCTTTGGCGGGGGGAGGCGGCGCCGTGAAAAATATCGTACTGATCGGCCTGCCGGGTAGCGGCAAGACAACCTTGGGCCGTCGGGCGGCGCTCGCCCTGGGGCTTGATTTTGTGGACATGGACGAGGTGTTGGCCCGCCGGGCGGGGATGACCATTCCGGAGATTTTCGCCGCGGAGGGCGAGAAGGGTTTCCGGAATCGGGAGTCGGCGCTGTGCGCGGAATGGGCCGGCGCGGCGCGGCGGGTGATCGCCACCGGCGGCGGGGCCGTACTGCGGGCGGAGAACGTCGCCGCTTTGAGGCGCAACGGGTTTGTCGTTTTTGTGGACAGACCGCCGACGGAAATCACGGGGGATGTGGACACCGGGGGGCGGCCCCTGTTGTCCGGCGGGGCCGACAGGGTGTACGCCCTTTCGGCGCAGCGGCGGTCCCTGTATCTGGCCGCCGCCGACGCCGGCCTGCCCAACGAGGCCGGGCCGGAGGAGGCGTTGGCCGGGCTGCTGGCGCTGGCGCGCTTTGTCTATCCGCCTTCGGACGGGTTCGCGGTTATCGGCGACCCCATTGGGCACACCCTTTCGCCGCCGCTTCACCGGGCTGTGTTCGCCGCCCTGGGGGTGGACGCGCCCTATGAGGCGATTCGCGTGCCCCGGGGCCGGATGGGGGATTTTGCGGCGGCCGTCCGGGGGTCGGGGTTGGGCGGCTTCAATGTCACCATTCCGCACAAGCGGGACATTTTGCCTTTTCTGGACGAGGTGGACGGGGACGCGGCTCTGTGCGGCGCGGTGAACACTGTGACCGTCCGGGACGGGCGGCTGTACGGGTACAACACCGACATGGGGGGCTTGCTGCAAGCCCTGCGGAGCCGGGGATACGGGTACCGGGGGCGCGCCGTCGTCCTGTTGGGCGCGGGGGGCGCGGCGGCGGGCGCGGCGCTCAAGGCGGCGCTGGAGGGCGCGGCGCGGGTGACCGTGCTGGCGCGGCGGACGGCGGCGGCGGAGACGCTGGCGGCGCAAGTGCGCCGCGCCGTGCCGGGCGCGGTGTGCGACGGCGGGGCGATGGACGGCGCGGGGCTGCGGCGGGCGGCGGGCGACGCGGAAATCCTCATCAACGCCACGCCGTTGGGGATGCGCGGCGGGCCGGACGGCTTCCCCTCCCTGGATTTCCTGCGGGCCGCGCCGCCGGGGGCGCTGGTGTGCGATCTGATCTACAATCCGCCGCGCACCGCGCTGCTGGCCAAGGCCGAAGGGTTGGGGCTGGCCGTCATGAACGGGCTGGATATGCTGATTCACCAGGCGCTGTTGGCCGACGAGCTGTTTTTGGGCCGGACGCTGGACAGGGCGGGACTGTTTCAAATGTTTTCCAATAAAGGAGTAAAGCTGCTATGATCATTGTCTTGAAGCCGGAGGCCACGGGGGCGCAGATTCAGTCCATCAAGGCGCAGATGACCGGCCGGGGGCTTGTGGTGCAGGAGATAAAAGGCGAAAACACCTACATGCTCGGCTTGGCCGGGGACACATCCATGCTCACCGAGGGGGACATCATCCGCAACGAGTTCGTCGAGCGGGTCATGAAGGTGTCGGAACCTTACAAGCTGGCCGGGCGGCGGTTTCACCCGCAGGATTCGGTCTATGACATCGCCGGGCGCAAGATCGGGGGCGGGGCGTTTACCGTCATGGCCGGACCCTGTTCGGTGGAGAGCGAGGAACAGGTGCTGTCCATTGCGCGGGACGTCAAGCGTTCGGGGGCGGGGTTTTTGCGGGGCGGGGCCTTTAAGCCGCGCAGCTCGCCTTACTCCTTCCAGGGCTTGGGCCTGAGCGGGCTGGAGCTGCTGAAGATCGCCCGGGAAAAGACCGGGTTGCCCATCGTCACCGAGATCATGTCCCAGGAATACTGCGACGTCTTCGGGCGGGAGGTGGACGTGATCCAGGTCGGGGCCCGGAACATGCAGAACTTTCCCCTGCTGCGGGAGGTGGGCAAGCTGGGCCGCCCGGTGCTGCTCAAGCGGGGGCCGTCCTGCACCATCGACGAGATGCTCATGGCCGCCGATTACATCTTGGTGGAGGGCAAAAGCCCTGTCATCCTGTGCGAGAGGGGCATCCGCACCTTCGAGACGGCCACCCGGAACACGCTCGACCTGTCGGCGGTGCCGGTGCTCAAAAAGCGGTCGCATTTGCCGGTGGTGGTGGATCCCTCTCACGGCACGGGGTACTGGCATCTGGTCTATCCGATGGCGCTGGCCGCCGTGGCCGCCGGGGCGGACGGGCTGATGATCGAGGTACACAACCAGCCGGAGCGGGCGCTGTGCGACGGGCAGCAGTCGATCACGCCCTATCTGTTTGACAAGCTCATGCGAAAAGTGGAAAAGTTGCGGGAAGCCGTGAGAGAGGATGAGGAATAATGGACGCGAAAGGCAAACTGGGAGAACTGCGGCGGCAGATCGACGCCATTGACGAGCGGTTGGCGCCGCTGTTCGCCGAGCGCATGGAGGTGTCCCGCCGGGTGGCCGAGGTCAAGGGGCAAAACAACATGGCGGTGGTGGACGAGCCCCGGGAGCAGCAGGTGGTGGATCACGCGGCCGCCCTTGTGCCGGAAGACATGCGGGGGGAGACGGCGCTGCTGATGCGGGCGCTGTTGGCCCTGTCCCGGGAGCGGCAGCGGGGGCTGCTGTTCGGCGGAGAGGAGCCGCTCCTGCCGCCGCCCGCGGAACCTCGGCGGGGCGACGTGGCCTGCGCCTATCAAGGGGTGCCCGGCGCGTGGAGCGAGCAGGCGCTGATGAAGCTGTTCCCCGACGCCCGGCGGGAGGCCATGGAATTTTTTGAGGACGTCTTTGTGGCCGTGCGGGAAGGCCGGGCGGATTACGGCGTGGTGCCCATCGAGAACTCCAAGACGGGGGCCATCGGCGAGACCTACGACCTGCTGCGCAAGTACGGCTGTTTTGTGGTGGGGCGCACCTGGGTGAACATCCACCACTGCCACTTGGCTCCGGGCGGGGTGGGTCTGGCCGACGTGCGGGAGGTGTTCTCCCACCCGGAGGGGTTCAAGCAGT
>JAITQI010000031.1 GCA_031289065.1 Oscillospiraceae bacterium | reverse complement strand
CCCGTCCACGCTGACCCGGTTGTAGGTGCGCCGGGCCGATTGGACGAGCGCCTCCCGGAGCAGTTCCGGCGCGATGGCGCAGTCGGTGGTGAGGAAGGAGAGCATGGTGGCCATGTTGGGGTGGATCATGCCGGAGCCCTTGGCCATGCCCCCCAAGGTCACGGTCTTCCCGTCCAGCGCAAAGCGCACGGCGGCCTGCTTGGGGAAGGTGTCGGTGGTCATGATGGCCTCGGCGGCGGTCTGGCCGTTGCGGGACAGGGCCTTGGCCAAGGCGGGCAAGGCGGCGGTCACCGGTTCCACCGGCAGGGTGACGCCGATGACGCCGGTGGAGTTGACGATCAGGTCCTCGGGGGCGATGCCCACGGCTTGGGCGGCGGCGGCGCAGACCGCCTGAGCGGCCTCGTAGCCCCCGGGAGCGCAGGCGTTGGCGCAGCCGGAGTTGGCCAAAATGGCCCGGGCCCGCCCGTTTTTCAGGTGTTCCATGGTCAGCAGCAAGGGGGCCGCCTTGACCCGGTTGGTGGTGTACACGGCGGCGGCGGCGCACTCGGTCTCGGCCACCACCAGCGCCAGGTCGCGCTTGTCCTTGTTCTTGCGGATGCCGCAGTGAATCCCGGCGGCCAAAAAGCCGGGCGCGGCGGTGACACCAACGTTACTCATAGGGATGCTCCTTTGCGGTGAATTGACAATTGTCAATTGTTTTGAGTGAATTCGTTTCTTTTGCGGCGAGAAAGTAACTTTAATTGTCAATTGCCGTCGTTTCGTCCAGGCCGCGGGCGATGTTGAGGCATTGGGTGGCGGCGGCGGCGGCGCCTTTGCCGAGGTTGTCGAGCCGGGCGGCGAGGAGAGCCTGGGTTTCGTGGCCAAAGACGAAGAGCTCCAAGCGATTTGTACCGTTGCAGGCGGTGGGGTCGAGGAAGCCGACCTGGGTGTTGGCTGTCAAGTCAAGGGGCATGACCCGGATGAAACGGCTGCCCTCGTAGTGGGGGGACAGGGTTTCCCAGACGGTTCGCGCCCCGCCGGGGCGGGTGAGCCATGCGCCCCACAGGGGCACGGTGACCAGCATGCCCTGGGCCATGTCCCCCACCACCGGCAAAAACAGCGGCGGTTCGGCCAGGCCGGTCACGGTTCTCATTTCTGGCAAATGCTTGTGGGACAGCCCCAAAGCGTAGGGCCGGGGGGCGTGTAGGGGGTCGCCGGGGGTGCGGGCGGTCTCGTAGGCTTCCATGAGGGCGCGGCCGCCCCCCGAGTAGCCGGTGAGGGAGGTGCAGGACAGGCGGGTGTCGCGGGGAAGCAGTCCGGCGGCCACCAAGGGGTAGACCGCCGCGATGAATCCGGCGGCGTGGCAGCCGGGGAGGGCGACGCGTTTGGAGGCGGCGACGGCGGCCCGATGGGCTTCGGACAGCTCGGGCAGTCCGTAGGCCCAGCCGGGGGCCGTCCGATGGGCGGTGGAGGCGTCGATGACCAAGGTGTCCGCCGGGGCCAGGCTTGCCGACACCCGGGCCTCCTCGTCGGGGAGGCACAAAAACACCGCGTCAGCTTGGGCCATCATGGCCCGCCGGGCCTCCGGGTCCTTGCGCCGGGCGGGATCCACGGCGAGCAGGGTCACATCCCCCCGGGCCCGGAGCCGCTGTTCCAACTGCAAACCAGTCGTCCCGGCCTGGCCGTCGATAAATACCTTCATACAACCACCCTACCCAGGCAAAAAATCACAACAAAAACAACTCTTCTGTCCTCTGTCTTCTGTCCTCTCGCTTCTGTCCTCTGTCATCACAGACTCGCCTGCCAGAGGGCTCTGGCGGCGGCGAAGACGCGGATTTGTTCGATGTGGGCCCGGACGGCTTCGGGGGCGGGGCCACCGTCGGCCTTCCGGGCGCGGACACAGGCGTCCAGAGCCAGGGCGGGGTAGACATCGGGGGCGAAGAGGGGGCAGGCGGACTGGAATTCCTCCAAGGAGAGGGTTTCCAAGGTGTTGCCCTGGGCGATACAGGTGTGAACCAACCGGCCCACCACGCCGTACGCCTCCCGGAAGGGCAGGCCTTTTTTGACCAGATAATCGGCGCAATCGGTGGCGTTGAGGAAGCCCTCGGCGGCGGCGCGGCGCATCCGGTCGGACTTAAAGGTCAGGGTTTCCACCATGGGGGTGAAGACGGTCAGAGCGGTCTTCACGGTGTCCAGGGCGTCGAAAACGGCCTCCTTGTCCTCCTGCATGTCCTTGTTATAGGCCAGGGGCAGGCCCTTCATGACGGTGAGCAGGGCGGTCAGGTCGCCGAAGACCCGACCGGTTTTGCCCCGGGCCAGCTCGGCCACGTCGGGGTTTTTCTTCTGGGGCATGATGGAGGAGCCGGTGGCGTAGGCGTCGTCCAGGTCGGCGAAGCCGAACTCCCAGGAGCACCACAGGATGATTTCCTCGGCCAGGCGGGACAGGTGAACCATCAGGATGGACAGGTCGGCCAGCAATTCCAGGCAAAAGTCCCGGTCGCTCACCGCGTCCAAGCTGTTGGGGACGACGCCGACAAAACCCAACCGGGCGGCGGTGTCGGCCCGGTCGACGGGGTAGGTGGTGCCGGCCAGGGCCCCGGCCCCGAGGGGGCACAAATCCATGCGCCGGTGGCAGTCCTCCAGGCGGGTGACGTCCCGGCGGAGCATTTCGGCGTAAGCCATCAGATGGTGGGCCAAGGTGATGGGCTGGGCCCGCTGGAGGTGGGTGTAGCCCGGCATGACGGTGTCGAGGTGGACCTCGGCCTTGTCGGTGAGCGTCTTTTGGAAGGCCAGGGCCAGCCCGTGGAGGGTTTGAATCTCCTTTTTGACGTAGAGCCGCATGTCGAGGGCGACCTGGTCGTTGCGGGAGCGGGCGGTGTGCAGCCGACGGCCCGGGTCGCCGACGCGTTGGGTGAGAAGGGCTTCAACGGCCATATGGATGTCCTCGGCGTCGGGGTCGAGGATATCTTTGCCGTCTTCCAGATCCCGTAAAATCCCCTCCAGCCCGGCGAGAATGGCGTCCGTGTCGACCTGGGAGATGATCCCCCGGGCCCCCAGCATGGCGGCGTGGGCCATGCTGCCCTCGATGTCCTCCCGATACAGGCGGGCGTCGAAGGCCAGGGAGGCGTTGAAGTCGTTGACCCGGCTGTCGGTATCTGTTTGAATGCGTCCGGCCCAGAGTTTCACAGGCAGTCCTCCGAATCGATGATGGTGCGGCGATTTGTCATTCCGCCTCAGTGGCCTCGTCCGGGGCTTTCCCCAGGAAGAACAGGATCCAGGTCAGGACGGCGCAGAGGGAGGACAGGGCGGCGGTGGCCCAGTCCCACCCGCTGGGCGTTTTCTTGGAGAAGATGAATTTCGTGGGGCCGTCCTGGCTTCGGATGACGGCGGCCCCGGCGGGGAGCAGCTTGGCGAGATCCCCCAGGGCGATGGCGCTCCAAATCAGGGACAGGAGGAGAGCGGGGAAGGTTCTTTGGGTCTTCATATGCGGCTCCTTTCAATGGACAATGGACGATTGACAAGTGACAATTATTGAGTGCATGTTTATGCATTGTATTGCATATGCGCTGGGGGACAGTCGCGTTAGCGGTTTAGGAGGGCTTCTACTTTGGAGGGGAGGCCGAAGAGGTTGATGAAGCCCTCGGCGTCCTTTTGGTTGTAGTCGCTCTCGCCGAAGGAGGCCAGCTCGGTGTCGTACAGCGAGTGGGGGGAGGTCAGCCCGGCCAGGATGATGTTACCCTTGTACAGCTTGAGTTTGACCCGGCCGGAGACCTTTTTCTGGGTTTCGGAGACGAAGGCGGACAGGGCCCGGCGCAGGGGGGTGAACCACTGGCCGTAGTAGACCAGCTCCGCGAAGCGCACGGCCAGCTGTTCCTTGTAATGGGCGGTGTCCCGGTCGAGGGTGAGGGTTTCCAGGGCGGCGTGGGCCTTGTAGAGGATGGCCCCGCCCGGGGTTTCATAGACGCCCCGGGACTTCATGCCCACCAGACGGTTTTCCACCATATCCACCAGACCGACGCCGTTGGCCCCGCCCAGGGCATTGAGGCGCTCGATCAGGGCCACGCCGTCCAGCGCTTTCCCGTCCAGCGCCACCGGAATCCCCGCCGCAAAATCCAGCGTCAGATAGGTGGCCTTGTCGGGGGCCTTCTCCGGAGTGACGCCCAGCTCCAAAATTTTGTCGTAGAGGGGCTCGTTATTGGGGTCCTCCAGGTCCAGCCCCTCGTGGGACAGGTGCCAGAGGTTTTTGTCCTTGGAATAGTTGGTCTCCCGGGTGATGGTCAGGGGGATGTTCCGGGCCTCGGCGTAGGCGATTTCGTCCTCCCGGGACTTCAAATCCCACTCCCGCCAGGGGGCGATGATGGTCATTTGGGGGGCGAAGGCCTTGATGGCCAGCTCGAAGCGCACCTGGTCGTTGCCCTTGCCGGTGCAGCCGTGAACGATGGCGTCGGCCCCCTCCCGGAGGGCAATGTCCACGATGCGGCGGCCGATGACCGGCCGGGCGAAGGAGGTGCCCAGCAGGTACTGGCCCTCGTAGACCGCCCCGGCCTGGAGGGTGGGGAAAATATAGTCTTCCACGAATTCCCGGCGCAAATCCTCGATATAACAGGCCGACGCGCCGGTTTTTTTGGCCTTCTCAATCAGGCCGGACAGTTCCTCGCCCTGCCCCACGTCGGCGGCCACGGCGATGACCTCGCAGCCGTAGTTTTCCTTGAGCCAAGGGATGATGATGGAGGTATCCAACCCTCCCGAGTACGCCAGGACAGCCTTCTTAACAGGTTTCAACGCGGTCGCCTCCCTATGTGTTTGGGGTTATTATACCATGGAATGAATAATTATGCAATACGTCGGCGGATATTTTTTCTTCTTTTCTCGCCGACGCCGGTCGCGCTTGATTTTGTCCCCGTTCAGTTCGCCTTGCCGCATGTTTTGCACTTCTTGCCAAACGCGCTCAGCTTCCCGCTGCAGGATTGGCACAGGCCCTGGGAAATCCAGGCCCTGCGCTGCCGTTCTTCCTGTTCGCGTTGCTGCTCTTGCTGTTCCCGCTGCAATTGCTTTCCAAACGGCGTATGCGCAAACGCCCCGCTCCCCATTGTTTTGACGCTGGTGGGATGGCGACGCTCGTGAGGCCGCCGTGACCCAGGAAGGCCCCGCCTATCGTCGTGACAGGTCTGCCGTTGATCGCCCCCGGAATGACGACATTCGGTTCGTCATACTTATATCTGGTGATACACACCCCGCCGTCCGCAAGGCTCGTCTCAAAATGATCCGCCGGGGTTTCAGCCGCAACCGCCTTCGGGGCCGCGCTTCCCCGCGTCCCCGGCAATTTCGCTTTCATCCACGCCAGAGGGTACTCCATGCCGCAAGCGCCGCAGACGAACCACTCCGTACGGCTTTGCGAGGCCCCCCCACCTTGCCGTTGCAGATTTCGCAAAGAAAATCAGCCATTGCGCGTTCGCCTCCTCGTTATATATACCTTGCCCGCGAAGCGGCGCATAAGATATGCGTAGATTATACCACAAGAAAAAACGGGAGGCAACACAGGGGGATTGACAGCGGCGGTATCCGCAATGACATATGTCCCGCCTTTGTCCGCATAGACTGTACGGATTGTTTGGACGGACGGAGGATGAAACCTTGACCATTCGGGTGTGGCGGCACGGAGGTTGGCGGCGGGGAATCGGGGCGCGGGGACGGCGGCGGGTTCGGTGGGGGATACCGGGGCTTTTGGCGGCGGCGCTGGCGTTTCGGCTGTTCTCCCTGTCGGGGGCCGGGCGGGCGGCGGACGATTGGCTGGCCGGCGTGAGTTCCGACCCGGGCTTTATCAAGGCGGTTCTGGGGGCGGAACTGCCCGGCCTGACCGGCGGCGCAAGCGGCACGGAGGGCAGGGACGGCTTGGCCCAACCGTCGGCGCTGGTGGCGGCCTATGACGCCGGTCTGCGGACGCTGTCGGGTGCGGCGGCGGTCGCCGCGCCGCCCACGGCGGCCCCGCCGCGTTTCCAGCCGGAGGACGGGGAACCGCCCTTTTTCACCCCGGCCCGGCCCCCCGAGACAGCCCCGCCCTCAACAATCCCCCCGTCCGCCACGGCGGGCCCGCCGCCGCAAGCCACACCCCTGCCGGACGGTCTGGGGGAAATCACCTTC
>JAITQI010000099.1 GCA_031289065.1 Oscillospiraceae bacterium | reverse complement strand
GGTTACCTGAAGAAGTCCCAGGGCAAGCGCCCGCTGTTGGCGGCTTGCGACGTGTACCGGCCCGCCGCCATCCAGCAGCTTCAGGTTGTGGGGGCGCAGTTGGGGTTGCCGGTGTTCGAACAGGGGCAGGGCGACCCGGTGAAAATCGCCCAGGCCGCCTGTGAACACGCCGTTCGCCACGGCAACGACATGGTGTTTTTAGACACCGCCGGGCGTCTGCACATCGACGAAGCCCTGATGGACGAGCTTAAGCACATCAAGGCGGCGGTGAAGCCCCAGGAGATTCTGCTGGTGGTGGACGCCATGACCGGCCAGGACGCCGTCTCGGCGGCCTCCGCCTTCAACGAGGCGCTGGGCATCGACGGGGTCATGTTGACCAAACTGGACGGCGACGCCCGGGGCGGCGCGGCGCTGTCGGTGCGGGCGGTGACCGGATGCCCCATCAAGTTTTGCGGCGTGGGGGAAAAGCTGACCGACATCGAGCCCTTCCACCCCGACCGCATGGCCTCCCGCATTTTGGGCATGGGGGATATGCTCACCCTCATCGAGAAGGCCGAACAGGCTTTCGACGCCCAAAAGGCCGAGGAGATGGAAAAAAAGCTCCGGCAAAACAAATTTACCCTGACCGACTACTACGAGCAGCTGACACAACTCAAGGGCATGGGGTCGATCTCCGACGTGCTGGGCATGGTGCCCGGGGTGGACAAAAAGGCGCTGGCCGGGGCCAAAATCGACGAAAAAGCCCTGGGGCGCACCGAGGCCATCATCCTGTCCATGACCCCCCGGGAGCGGGACAACCCGGAACTGCTCAACTCCTCCCGCAAGCGGCGGGTCGCCGCGGGCAGCGGCACCCGGGTGGAGGAAATCAACCGGTTGCTCAAGCAGTTTGAGATGATGCGGCAGATGACCCGCCAGATGTTGGGCGGGGGCGGCCGGGGGAACAAGATGGGCAAAAAGGGCCGTCGGGGGATGCCGTTTTTCGGTTGACAGGCTGGGACGGAAAATTGCGGGTCTGGGGTGCGCGGCAGGCTTGGATGGGAGACCTTCCACCGGGTTTTGCGCACAACATGATTGCTTATATAGATCGCGTGTTTCCAGAAAGATAACGGAGGTGAAGAAGAATGGTCAAGCTGAGACTCAAACGGATGGGCGCCAAGAAGGCCCCGTTTTACCGCATCGTGGTGGCCGATTCCCGGTATCCCCGCGACGGCCGTTTCATTGAGGAGATCGGCACCTATGATCCCCTCAAGGAGCCGTCCGAGCTGCATGTCAACGCCGAACGGGCGTTGGAGTGGATCCGGACCGGCGCCCAGCCCACGGATACCGTCAAGAATCTGTTGAAAAAAGCGGGCGTGCTGTGAGGAAAAGGAGGAGCGCATGAAGGAACTGCTCACCTACGTGGCCCGGTATCTGGTGGACAAACCCGACGAGGTATCGGTGACCGAGGTCGAACGCGACGGCGGTCTGGTGCTGGAACTCCGGGTGGCCTCCGAGGATATGGGCAAGGTGATCGGCCGTCAGGGCCGTATCGCCAAGGAATTGCGCACACTGATCAAGGCGGTCGCCCAACGGGCCGGTCAAAAGGCCACGGTGGAAATCGTCGAATGACGCGGTGGCGGCAAACGAAGTTTGCCGCCATTTTTGCGTGCGGAGGGGCGGGCTCGCCGAAGGATGGCAACAGGTATCATGCCGCTGAAGGCGGCAAAGCGCGTCCTCGCCTTCTCACGGAGCCCGGCGGAGCTGCAACAAAAAGAGGTGTGTTTCTATGTTGGACAGCCAGGGGTTTGACCTGTGGGCCGGGGACTACGACCGGACGGTGGCCGCTTCGGACGAGGAGGACGCGTATCCCTTCGCGGGGTATCGGCGGCTGATGAACCTGGTCTATCGGACGGTCATGGCCCGGGGGCCGGGGCGGGTGCTGGACGTGGGGCTGGGGACGGGACTGTTGGCGGCCCGGCTGTATGAGGCGGGGTTTGCGGTCACCGGGTTGGATTTTTCCCGGGACATGCTGCGCCGGGCCCAAGAAAAGATGCCCGGGGCCCGGCTGATGGCCTGGGATTTTGCCTGCGGACTGCCCGAGGCGCTTCTGGGGGAAAGGTTTGACGTGGTTGTCAGCACCTACGCGCTGCACCACTTGACCGACCCCCAAAAGGTGGCGCTGATCCCCGCGCTGTTGGGGCTTTTGCGGGGAGATGGGCTTGTCCTGATCGGCGATGTGGGGTTTCGGGACAGGGACAGCCTGGAGGCCTGCCGCCGGGCCAGCGGCGACCTGTGGGACGAGGAGGAGCATTATATGGTGTTCTCCGAGCTCCGGGCGGCGCTGGCGGGGGTGTGCGCGGCGGCGTATCAGCAGGTGTCCCACTGCGCGGGGCTTGTGAGTTTGCGTCGGGACGTTGAGGGAGAGGCATGAAAAAAGAATTTTTGGAAGCGGGCCGCATTGTGGGCACCCATGGGGTGCGGGGCGAGGTGCGGGTTGACCCGTGGTGCGACGAACCGGAATTTTTGCTGGACATCCCGGTCTGGTACATCGACGGCCGGGCGGTGTCGGTGCAGGGAGCGCGGGTGCACAAGCGGCTGGTGTTGGCCAAGCT
The DNA here is from genome assembly GCA_031289065.1 of Oscillospiraceae bacterium. Lineage (GTDB taxonomy): Bacteria > Bacillota > Clostridia > Oscillospirales > UBA929 > JAIRTA01. Next base: position 17,645 of record JAITQI010000099.1, on the reverse strand, counting down.
GGAAGGCGTGGACGATATAAACGCCGCCCAGTGTATGCGGGGCATGATGATTGCCCTCCGGCGGGCCGACGCGCCCCTGCCCGAGGGGCGGTTCTTTGTGCAGGACATCTTGGGCTTCGCCGTGGTGGACGACGCCACCGGCGCCCCTGTGGGGCGGCTTAAGGATGTGTGGCGGCAGCCGGCCCAGGAAGTTTACGTCGTGGAGGGACCGGAGGGCGAGGAGCGGCTGATCCCCAACGTGCCGGTCTTTGTTAAGGGCGTGGACACCGAGGGGGAATGTATCCGGGTGGCGCTCATTGAGGGAATGTAATGTGGGGAAGACGTTGGTTAATTCTTCATTTTTCATTCGCCTACGAGAAGACAGGGGATAGAGGACGGAAGAAGGGGGGATTTTTTTGCGGTTTGATGTATTGACGCTGTTTCCCGAGGGGGTGGAGGCTATGTTGGGGGAGAGCATCATCGGGCGGGCGCGGGCGCGGGGGCATTTGGCCCTCCACACCCACCAGATTCGGGACTACACCCTGAACAAGCAAAAGCAGGTGGACGACTACCCCTACGGCGGCGGGCTGGGGATGGTCATGCAGGCCGACCCGCTGTACCGGTGCTGGGAACATGTGGTGTCCGCCGCCGGGCGGGGGCGCACCATCCTGCTGTCCCCCCAAGGGCGGCCCTTCGACCAGGAACAGGCCCGGCGGCTGGCGGCCCTTGACCACCTCATTTTGGTGTGTGGCCACTATGAGGGGGTGGACGAGCGGTTTACCGAGGCCTGTGTGGACGAGGAACTGTCCCTGGGGGACTTTGTCCTCACCGGAGGGGAGATTCCCGCCGTGGCGGTGTGCGACGCGGTGGGGCGGCTGATCCCGGGGGTGTTGTCCGACGAGGCCTGTTTTACCGGGGAGAGCCACTGGGACGGGCTGTTGGAGTACCCCCAGTATTCCCGCCCTGAGGTGTGGCATGACCGCGCCGTGCCGCCGGTGCTGCTGTCCGGCAACCATAAGGACATCGCCGCCTGGCGGCGGGAACAGTCGCTGGCGCGCACCCGGCTACGGCGGCCCGATCTGTGGGCGAAGCATGAGGGGGACGGCTGAGGGGCCTTTGCATGGTTCTCGACGCGGTGGTAAGGCTGTTATTTTTGGGAAAATCTACCGTCCGCATAGTTTTGCCCGGGTCGGTTCATACTATCACAAGAACATTTTCCGTGATTCCCTGTGTGATTTCTTGTGTAAGGAGATGAGCTTTCGTGGACAGAGTGTCTCTCATTCTGGTCATCCTCGGCGCGCTCAACTGGGCCTGCATCGGCTTGTTCGGCTTCGACGCGCTCTCGTACCTCTTCGGAGGCCAAGGCGCGACCATCAGCCGCATACTCTATTCCCTCATCGGCCTGGCCGGGCTGTGGTGCATTTCGCTGCTGTTCCGGGAACGCAATCTGGTGGACGAAAACTGAAGACAGTCCCCCAAGGGCGGCGTTTCTCGGCGGAGACAAAAAGGGACTGACGCGGACGGAGATACCTCCGTTTTGCGCCAGCCTCTTTTTTTTGTTCTGTTTGGCGTGGGCGGTCACCCGTTGGCGCATTGCCAGCAGATTTCATTTTGCAGCGGTTCCCCTTGGGCGAAGGCGCGGATGTTTTCCATGGTGGTATCCGTGATGGCCCGCATGGCTTCCCGGGTGAAAAAGCCCTGGTGGGAGGTGATCAGCACATTGGGGAAGGACAGCAGCCGGGCCAGGTCGTCGTCGGCCACGAAGCGGTCGGAGTGATCCTCGAAGAAGTAGGCCTCTTCTTCCTCGTATACATCCAGACCCGCGCCGCCGACGCGATCCTCCTTGAGCGCCTCGATGAGGGCGTCGGTGTCGATCAGCCCGCCTCGGGAGGTGTTGAGGAGAATCAGCCCCGGCTTGACCCGGGCGAGGCGTTCCCGGCCGATCAAATGGTGGGTGTCGGGGGTCAGGGGGCAGTGCAGGGACAGCACGTCGGCTTGGGCGCACAGCTCGTCGAGGGAAACATAGCGGATGTCCGCCCCGGGGATCGGGTGCGGGTCGTAGGCCAGCACCTCCATGCCAAAGCCCCGGCAGATCTCGATGAACAGCTGCCCGATGCGCCCGGTGCCCACCACGCCGGCGGTTTTGCCCCGCAGGTCGAAGCCCATCAGCCCGTTGATACTGAAGTTATTGTCCCGGGTGCGGATATAGGCCCGGTGGATTTTCCGATTGAGGCACAGGAGCAGCGCCGCCGCGTGTTCGGCCACGGCGGCGGGGGAGTAGGCCGGTACCCGCACCACCTTGATCCGCCCCCAAGCGGCTTTCAAATCCACGTTGTTGTATCCGGCGCTGCGCAGGGCGATCAGTTTGACCTGGGCTTCCTCCAGCCGCTTCAGGGCGGGTTCGTCCAAGGTGTCCCCCACGAAGGCGCACACCGCGTCGTACCCGGCGGCCATGGGGGCGGTGTCGGCGTTCAGGCGGTTGTCAAAGAACTTTATCCCATATCCGAAGCGTTCGGCCAAGGGCGCGAAGGCGGCGACGTCATAGGGCTTGGTATCAAAAAAAGCAATTTTCAAAGCGGTTCCCCTCCTGTCCTCTCGTTTAGTATGGCGCAAAACACGGAAAAAAACCGGTGAAACCGCAGGAAACGCCCCGTTTGCTTTTGGGGACGGGACATTTCCCGACGCGTCCCAAAGGGGAGGAGCCGTCCGTTTCGGCGGGATAAGCCGTCCCGGCTTTCACCCTTGCGGCCAGGCGGCATAGCATGGTATTGAAGAAAAACTTCAACTATCATGGTATGGGAGGTAATCTGACAATGCCTGAAAAGGTTGTACCCGGCCCCGTGACCTCCGCTCACACGCTGAAAGAGGCCGTGTGCGTTCACACCAAGAAGATTTACGACGCCTGTCGAGACAAGGATTGCTTGGAAGATCTGCGCGTATACCCTACCCGCCGCAGCCAGGTCATCATCGACAAGGCCATCAACGTCAAGAGCCGCCGCGCCGACCTGTTGTGGGTCTACATCGACGTACCGTCCTATCCGGGGTCGGTACGTTGGATTAATTTAAAATAAAGAATTAAAAATTGTGGTGCCGCTGCGCGGCGGATTTAATTATCGCGCACAGCGCGATTCCGCCTTATAGCGGTCATAGGCCTCTCGCAGGTCTTGGGCTTTTCCTTCGGGGCAGTTGGGGTTGCACCAGGCGCCCGCGCCGGTTTCGGAGGAGGCGAAAAACTGCTGGGTCGTTTTGGCCCGGAGGGGGGGAAAGAATTTTACGTGGAAGTGGTGGAACGCGTCGGCGTTTCCCCGGGGCGGGGCGTTGTACATGCACATCATGTAGGGGAAGGGCATGTCAAACAGGCTGTCGTACAGGCCGGCGCAGTCCCGGAGGGTTTCGCCCAGCAGGTCGAGTTCCCGGGCTGTCATTTGGCCCAGGTGGGCGACGTGCCGCCGGGGGGTGACGTGCAGACCGTAGGTGAGGGGAGAGAAGAAGGGGACGTAGGCGCAAAAGGCTTCATTTTCAAACAGGACACGCCGCCCGTCCGCCCGTTCGGCGGACAGCAGGTCGCAAAACAGGCAGCGGTCATGTTCGGCGTGGTAGGCCTGCGCGCCGTCCAATTCCTGCCGCACCTTTTGGGGAAGGAAGCTGTATCCGTAGGCCTGGCCGTGAGGGTGGGGCATGGTGACGCCCACGGCTTCCCCCCGGTTTTCAAAGAGAAACACATACTCGATACCGGGGTCAGCCGCCATATCCAGGTAACAGTCCCGCCACAGGGCGGCCAATTTATGGACATGGGCGTCGGACAAATCCTTCAGCGCCGCCCGGTGCTGGTCGGAATACAGCAGTACCTCGCAGCGGCCATAGGCCGGTTTGACTTCGAACAGCGGCCCGGCCACGCCGTCGGGGGGCGGCGGCTGTTGGGACAGGGCGGGGAAATCGTTGAGGTAACGCAGGGTTTCGTACCCGCTGTCGGGCACCTTGCCGCTGCCCGGACAGAAGGGACACCAGTCCTTGGGCATTTGCGGGCGGGCCTGCCGGTGAGAGGCCACCATCACCCATTCCCGGCTGACCGGGTTGTACCGAAGCTCGGCCATAGGGGGATCCCTCCTTTATATGGTTTGGTTTTGCCGGGGGCGTATCCTCACGCCGCCCGCGGCCCGCAGGGGGAGCGTTCGGCAGGCCCCCGGGCCGAACAGGGCGTCCATCTCGGCCCGGTAGGCGGGCAGGAGGGCATCGGGGACGAAGGCCTCGATGGTGCCGGCAAACCCGCCGCCGTGCACCCGCCAGGCCCCCCGGCCGTCCAGCAGGCGTTCGCTGACCGCCAGGGCCAGGCAGAGGCCCTGCTCCCGGGGGCGGGACGAGTCGAAGACGTTTTGCAGATAGGCCAGGGAGGAGCGCCCCGAGCGCACCACCATGTCCAAAAACCCGGCTGTGTCGCCTTGGGACAGGGCCTCGGCCTGTCGGGCCACCAGGGCGTTGTCGGCGAAAAAGTGCATGGCTCGCAGGGCGGCGCGGTCGCCCGCCTGGGCGCGGACACGGGGCAGGGCCTGATAAAAGTCGCCTTTGGGCACCTCACGCAGCGTCGAGGCGCCAAACAGCGCGGCCACCCGCCCCATCTCCTCGGGGATGGCGGCATAGGCCGGGGTCAGGTCGGCGTGGCTGCCCCCGGTGTTGGTGATACAAAGCCCCAGGCCGGACAGGGCGGTCAGGGGCACCGGCCGCACGTCGGGGGCCTCCGGCTGGCTGAAGTCGATTTGCACCAAGCCGCCCACGGAAGAGACCATTTGATCCATGAGGCCGCAGGGTTTTCCGAAGTGCCGGTTTTCGGCGTACTGCCCGGCCAGGGCGATGTCCGCCGGGGTCACGTCCCCGCCGTAAAGCGCCGCCAACAGGTTGCCGACGGCCACCTCGAAGGCCGCCGACGAGGACAGGCCGGAGCCGCCCGGCACCTCGGAGACGGTATAGGCGTCGAACCCGCCGACAGCATGGCCCCGGAGGCGGAACCATTCCGCCACGCCTCGGACAAGGGCCGCGCTGTGTCCCTGCTCGACCGCCTGGGGCCGCAGGTCGTCGAGGGTTACCTCGGCGGGCGGATGCCCCTCGGAGCAGACGCGGATGACCCCTTGGCCGTTGGGGGCGGCGACACAGAGGACATCCAAATCCACCGCCGCCGCCAGTACACGTCCGCGCTGATGGTCGGTATGGTTGCCGCCGATTTCGGCCCGCCCCGGCGCGGAGATCAGTACGACCGGTTCTTTGCCGAACAGGGCGGCAAACTGTTGAGCCGCCTGTATGTACCGCGCCCGGCACCCGGCCGTGTCGCGGTTCGGGTACAGCGCGGCCAGGGCTTGGTCAAACGCGCCCGCCGCCAGCAGATCGATTGTGCGTATATCGTGCGCCACAAAAATCACCCCATACCAGTATAACGCTTTTTGGGGAAAAAACAAGATGGCGGCGCCCCCCAACGGGGGGCGCCGCTAAATTAAAAATGAAGAATGAAGAATTAAAAATTTTGGAATCGCGCTGCGCACGATGATCAAATATTCAGTCCGCCGCGCAGCGGCTCCAAAATTTTTAATTTTTCATTCGTAATCCTTGTAGGGGGCGGGGCTCGAGGTCGCCGTCCCCTGCAAGGGAACGGAGGGCCCGCAACTGCGGGCCCTCCGTGTTTGGCTGGTGAAACGTGGTGTTTCGGTTAGGGCAGCTGGGTGGCGGAGCCGTAGAGCTCTTCCCATTTCGCGATGCGGGAGTCGATGATGGCCTGGCCGCCGCTGGCCAGATAGTCGGCCCAACCGGCATCCCAGACGCTGTCAAAGTCGGCGACGGAGGCGACCACGGATTGGTCAAGCAGGGCGTCGCGCTTTTCTTTGAGCACGGTGTCCATGCCCGACTCGGCTTCGAGGGCACCGAACCGCGGGTTGCGGCCAAGGTGACCGTCGTTGATGGAGGCGGCGAAAGCGATGGAGATCAGGCGGGAGTCAATGCCGCCGTAACCGAAGGCGATGGAACCGGCGGTCGCTTCGGGGGTGGCGAGAGACAGGCCGTTCATGGTGATGGTGTAGTCGATGTTGTACTGGCTGTTCTGGATCTCTTCGTTGGTGGCGGCGATAACCTTCACGGAACCGTCGGCCTGTTTCTCATGGACTACGCCTTCGTTGCCGATCTGCAGGAAGTTGTAGTTCTCAAAGGTGGCCATCCAGTCCAGATAGAGGAAGGAAGCGGTCACTTCTTCGTTGGAGCTGGGGAAGAAGATTTTCCGGTCAACCGGGCCGGACAGGAACTTGGTGTAGTTGCCGGCATCGTCCTTGAAGGACTCAACGGCGATAAAGGCGGCGTCGGGCTTGACGGTCTGCAGGGCGCCCTGGATGCCGTCGAGGCCGCTGCGGTACGGATAGTCCCAGTTGTGGATGAAGGAACCGACATAACCGGATTTGATCATGTCGTCTTCGGTGGTGTCACCGGCGGGATACAACGCGAAGTCTTTCCAGACCAAGCCCTTGTTGTACCAGTCGTTGAGCTTTCTGACGGCTTCTTTGTAGTTTGCCCGCTGGAGGTGACGATCGTCAAAGCCAGTGGTGTAGAATTCTTTGTCGTTGGTGACGGCGGAGGAGGGGACGAAAGAGGCGGCGAGGTGGTCGATACGCCAACCCACATCGTAGCTGGTGGAGAAGGGCACCATTCTGGCAGCGTCGGAACCCAGCAGGGTGGCAGCGCCCTCTTTGAAGGCGACCAGCATGGCCTCAAACTCATCGATGTTGGTGGGCGCGGTCAGGTTGAGGGCGGTGAGCCAATCTTCGCGGACGAAGGTGTTGATGCGCTGGGGGTTCATCAGACGGCCTTCCAGGCTGTAGAGGGAGCCGTCGGTGTTCTGATCCCAGAAGATGTTGTCTTCGGTGAGCAGAGAGAACAGGTTGGGCAGGAGACCTTTGTAGTCGTCGGTGTCCAGGTACTGGGCCAGCTCGACGACACCGCCCTGAGCGGCGTACTGGTCAATGGCGCCCTTGTTGTAGGTGACGCAGACATCGGGCGCGTCGCCGCCGGCCAGCAGGGGACCGATGAGGTCAGCTTCGCCCCAACGGTCGATGGGCGTGAAGGTGACGTCGATGTGGTGGGTGGCCAGCACTTGCTCTTGGATCCACTTGGAGTAGTAGCTGTCTTCCGGCTTGGTTTTGCCGGCGTCCTGGCCGCGGTCAAAGACTTCGACGGTGATCGACCGGGTTTCGGTGAACTTCAGGTCGGTGTCGAGGCCCAGCTCGTCCAGCAGGGTGGGAGGCGGCGCGGTGGGCGCGGTAGAGGTGACGGGGGGCGTCGCGGTGGGATCATTGCTGGTGGCGGCAGGCTCGCCGTCGCAAGCTGCGAGCAGCACGGCGAACAGCGCCACGATGAGAAGAATGGAAATCGTGCGTTTCATGGGAACCCTCCTACTATAAAGAAATATATTGTCTCGGGCACCGTGTGCCCGCGGACAGCGTGATTAGCCTTTGACCGCGCCGAGGGTCACGCCCGCGATGAAGTATTTTTGCAGCCACGGGTAGACCAACAGGATGGGGATGGTGGCGAACATGACGGTGGCCATTCGGGCCGACTCCGCCATGCCGGGTGGCGTGCCGGGATCCAGTTCGACGCTCGTCGTGGTTTTTAGGAGCTGATAGAGCAGGTGCTGGATGGGGTAGTAGTTTCTATTCCCGCTCATATAGATCAACGAGTCGGAATAACCGTTCCAGCGGCCGACGGCGTAGAAGAGGGCCAGCGTGGCCAGCACCGAGGTGGACAGGGGCAGGTAGATGCTCCACAGGACGCGGATGGGTCCCGCGCCGTCCAGCTCGGCGGACTCCCGGAGGCTCTCCGGGATGCCGTAGAGGAAGCTGCGCATGATGATCATATTGAATACGCTCAGGCAGTTGGGGATGATCAGAACCCACGGGCTGTCGATCATACCCAACGCTTTGTAAGTCATGTAGTACGGGATGGTGCCCGCGCTGAAGTACATGGTCAGGATGATCAGGGTGTTGAAGATCTTACGGCCTTTGAGGTGGTCATAGGTCAGGGGGTAGGCGCAGATCACTGTCATGAACAGGGACAGGCCGGTGCAGGCCACGGTCAGCATGGCGGTCCACAGCAGGCTCCATGTGTACCGGGAGTCTTTCAACACGGCGGCATAGGCATCGACGTTTATCTCCACTGGCCACAGGATGACCTCTTTGCGCATCAGCGCGCCCACCGAGCTGAGGGAGCGGGCCAGGATGTTGAGCAGGGGCAGAAGGCAGACTATAATGATCAACACGCAGATGAATACGACGACGATGTCGCCAATCTTGGATGCTTTCGACTTTATCATGCCCTCACCTCCTCACCAAATACCGCGTTCGCCGAATTTTTCGGCCAATTTGTTGGACGCCAGCAGGAAAATGACACAGACCACCGACTGGAACAGGCCCACCGCCGTGGCCAGCCCGTACTTGTTGGCCAAGATACCGTAGTTGTACGTGAAGATGGGGATGACGGTGGAGACGTCGGTGACCAGCTTGTTTGTCATGGCGAAGGGCCGGTCGAAGTCGCCGCCCACGATGCGGCCGATCTGCATGATGAGGAGCACCACGATGGTGGGGCGTATGCCGGGGAGGGTGACGTGCCACATTTTGCGGAACCGGCCCGCGCCGTCCACGGCGGCGGCTTCATACAGCTCCGGGCTGATGCCAGTGATGGCGGCCAGGTAAATGATGGTGTTCCACCCGATGCTCTGCCAGACGCCGAGTATGACGTAGGTGAAGACCCACCAGGTTTTGTTGTTCAGAAAATCGATGCCGCCTCCGCCCAGGGCGCGAATCAGATCGTTGACCAGCCCGGTGGAGGGGGCGAAGAGCTGGAGCGCCAGGCCGTAGATGATGACCCAGGACAGGAAATGGGGCATGTAGGCGATGGTTTGGGTGACCCGTTTGAACTTCTTGAAGGTCAGCTCATTGAGGAGCAGCGCCAGCAGGATGGGGGCCGGGAAGCCCACGACCAAATCCAGCCCGTTGAGTATGAGGGTGTTCTTCAGGGCGTTCCAGAAGTCCTTGTTGGCGAAGGCTGTCTTGAAGTGGTCAAACCAGGGATCGACCCAAGGCATCTGCCAGACGTTTACCTTGACGCCGTCTATCATGATCATGTACTTCTTGAAAGCCAGCTGTATGTACTGCATGGGGAAATACCGGAACAGCGCGAAATAGGCGATGGGCAACAGCAACAGCAGATAGAGCGTCCAATACCGCTTGACGTATTTGAGTGCGCCAGTTTTCTGCAAGGTGGGGGCTTTCGCCGGGAATGCCGCCATAGGTATAACCTCCACATCTCTCTTGAATCACGCCTTGCGGACTGCGCGGCGCGTGCCTGAAATCCGCTCTGGGGGGAGGGGCGCATAAATTTGTACAGAAGCTGAACGGCGAAACAGACTTTGGTCAGAAAAACTGACAAAGAAATTTCAAGTCAAGAATACTACGAAATGTTCCGCTTGTCAACGTAAATTTTTGCATAATGACAATTTGGGTTTTCTCGCTGTGCATCATGCACAATTTTTATTGTAAATATTTGTGCATTTAGTAATGTGCAACCTGGGCGGGCACCGTGCCGTCTATAGGGAGGGCATGTTTGCCGCTGGCTATTGCCTTTTTTTTGTCCCTGTTCTATACTGGAAGGGACTTCTGAAGGGGGGGTTACCCATGCGTATGCTGTGCAACGACGGATGGTTTTTCGCCAAGGGGGCGCCGGAGGGGTTCGCGCCGGTCAGTCTGCCTCACGACTGGCTGATCGCCGACACCCAAAACCTCTATGAAAGCGGCGTCGGCTGGTATGAACGGCGGCTGGACGCCCGGGTTCTGAAGGCGGGGCAGCGGCTGAGTCTGCGCTTTGACGGGGTGTTCATGGACTGCGCCCTGTTTGTCAACGGCCAGGCGGCGGGAGAATGGAAATACGGCTTTACGGCCTTCGAGTTTGACGTCACCGACCTGCTGCGCCGGGACGGGGCCGACCTGGTGCGCCTGCGGGTCAATTACCAGGCCCCCGCCGCCCGGTGGTACACCGGGGCCGGGATTTACCGGGACGTCTGGCTGGTGATCCGGGAGGCCTGCCATTTTGTCCCGGGAGGGATCTATGTCACCACGTTCCAGGAGGGGGGCCGCTGGCGCTACAGGGCGACCGCCGAGGTTGAAGCGGGGGAACGGACCTATGAGGTGCGCCACACCCTGCTGGACGAGACCGGCGGCCCGGTGGACGACCCGGCGGCGTGGGACGTGGACGACCCCCGGCTGTATACGCTGCGTTCGGTGCTGCTGGCGGATGGCCAGGTGACCGACGCGGCGGACACCCGGGTGGGCTTCCGGGCGATCGAATTCACCACGGACAGAGGGTTTTTCCTCAACGGGCGGCCGCTGAAGCTCAACGGCGTCTGCCTGCACCAGGACATGGGGCCCCTGGGGGCGGCGGCGCTCCGGGGGGCTGTCCGGCGGCAGTTTGTCACCCTGAAACAGATGGGGGTCAACGCCTTGCGCGCCGCCCACAATCCCCCGTCGGAGGACTTCATGGACTTGGCCGACGAGATGGGTTTTTTGGTGCTGTCCGAATGCCTCGACATTTGGCGGCACGCCAAGAACCCTTACGACTACGCCCGGTTTTTCGACGAGTGGATCGACCGGGACGCCGCGTCCTGGCTGCGCCGGGACCGCAACCGCCCCTCGGTGATCCTGTGGAGCGTGGGCAACGAAATCCACGACACCCATATCGACGCCGAAGAGGGGGCGGCCACCCTGCGCCGTATGCTGGCGCTGGTGGCGCGGCACGACCCGGAGGGTCACGCCCCGGCCACGCTCTGTTCCAATTATATGCCCTGGGAAAACACGCAGAAGTGCGCGGACATCGTGAAAATCATCGGCTACAATTACGGCGAGGCGCTGTATGAGGCTCACCACGCCGCCCATCCGGACTGGGTGATTTACGGTAGCGAGACCTGTTCCACCGTACAGAGCCGGGGGATTTACCATTTCCCCCTGTTCAAGGCCATCCTGGCCGACGACGATTTGCAGTGCTCGGCGTTGGGCAACAGCGTCACCAGCTGGGGGGCCAAAAGCGTGGAGGCCTGCCTCCGGTTCGACCGGGATACGCCTTATTCCCTGGGGCAGTTCCTTTGGGCGGGGCAGGACTATTTGGGGGAGCCCACCCCGTACCACACCAAGAGCGCCTATCTGGGGCACATCGACACGGCGGGCTTTCCGAAGGACTCCTATTATATCTGTCAGGCGGCCTGGACGGACGTCCGGCGGGCCCCGATGGCGCATCTGTTCCCTTACTGGGACTTCTCCCCGGGGCAGGTTGTGGATGTACGGGTGTGTTCCAACGCGCCCCGGGTGGCGCTGTTTTTGGACGGGGCGAGCCTGGGGGCCGTGGCGCTGGAAGGCCGACTGATTGCCGACTGGCAGGTGCCCTACCGGTCCGGCGTTTTGCGGGCGGTAGCCTACGACGAGGCGGGGGCCGCTGTAGCCGAGGCGGAGCGCCGTTCCTTCGGGGACACCGCCGCCCTTGTCTTGCGCGAGGAGACCTTCGGCGGCCTGCTGTTTGTCACCGTCACGGCGGTTGACGCCGACGGCAACCCGGTGGACAACGCCTGCGACCGGGTGAAGGTCACGGCGGACGGCGGACGGCTGCTGGGGCTGGACAACGGCGACGCCACCGACTGGGAACAGTACACCGCGGGGAGCCGCCGCTTGTTCTCGGGTAAGCTGCTGGCCATCGTCAAGCCGGAGGGCGACGGGACGGCCCGGGTGACCGCCGCGCTGGACAAGAGCGATGTGCCCATCCGCAAAATCGAGCTGGCGCGCGACGGCTGGCGGGTGACAGCACAGATTTTCCCGGCCGACGCCACCTATGACGATTTGGCGTGGCGGCTGACCGACGCGGGGGGGATCGACAGTCCCCTGGGGGCGCTGAAGGTCGCCGGGGACGGACGGAGCGCCGAGATTGTCCCCCATGGGGACGGGGCGGTCTATATCCGTTGCGCCGCCAAAAACGGACGGGCCCACCCGACGGTGATCTCTCTGCTGCCCATGACCATCGAAGGGGTGGGGCAATCCTTCCTGGATCCTTACGTCTTCCTGTCGGCGGGGCTGTACAACGCTGGCAACGTGGAGATGACCAACGGCAACGAGCGCGGCGTGGCCACCCCCCGCACGGGGGAGAGCCATGTGGGGTTTACGGGGCTGGACTTCGGCGATTACGGTTCGGACGAGGTGACCCTGCCGCTGTTCCCCCTGGACAAGGAGCCCTTCGACTTTGAACTCTGGGAGGGGATGCCCTCGGAGGGCGGGGAGAAGCTGTGCACCGTGCGGTGGGACAAGGGTTCGGTTTGGAACACCTACCAGGACATCACGGTGAAACTGCCCCGGCGGCTCAAGGGCGTGACCGCCCTGTGCCTGGTCTTTCGGCAGAAGGTACACATCAAGGGCTTCCGATTCACCCGACTGCAAAAGGCCTTCGAGCGGCTACCCGCCGCCGCATGCGACCGGATTTACGGGGACGCCTACACGGTGCGCCCCCCGGCGGTGGAGGGCATCGGCAACAACGTCACCCTGGCGTTTGAACACATGGACTTCGGGGAGACGGGGGCGGGGCGGGTGGCCCTGCGCTGGCGTTCCCGGCTGGCCAAAAACGCCATCCAGCTGCTCTTTGAAGGCCCGGAAGGCCAGCGGCGGCAGGTGGTAGAAGCGCTTCGGGCGGAGGCGTACACCGAGGCTGTTTTCCCGTTGGATCGCCCCGTGTTCGGGCCCCAAACGGTGCAACTGGTGTTTCTGCCGGGGTGCGAGCTGGATTTGGAATGGATACGGTTTGAAGCCTAACGTGAACTGGGGAGAATTTTCATGTCAAACTATACTATCGGAATTGATTACGGAACCTTGAGCGGTCGCGCCGTATTGGTGGACGTGAGCTCCGGCGAGGAGCTGGCGGCCGGGGTGTTTGCGTACCCCCACGGGGTGATGGACACGGCGATGCCCGGCGGCGCGGCGCTGGGGCGGGACTGGGCGCTGCAGCACCCCCAGGACTACCTGGATGTGCTGACCCACACGGTGCCCGACGTGCTGGCCCGGAGCGGCGTCAACCCGGCGGACGTCGTCGGGATCGGCACCGATTTCACCGCCTGCACCGTCCTGCCCGCCAAGGCCGACGGGACGCCCCTGTGCTTTCTGCCCGAATACCGGGACAACCCCCACGCCTGGGTCAAGCTGTGGAAACACCACGCGGCCCAGGGCTACGCCGACCGGCTCAACGAGATCGCCGCCGCCCGGGGGGAGGTCTGGCTGGCCGACTACGGCGGGAAAATCTCCAGCGAGTGGTCGATTCCCAAGCTCTGGCAGGTGCTGGACGAGGCCCCGGAGGTTTACGCCGCCGCCGACCGGTGGATCGAGGCCGCCGACTGGATTGTCTGGCAACTGTGCGGCACGGAGACCCGGAACAGTTGCGCGGCGGGCTACAAGGCCATGTATCATAAGACCCGGGGGTACCCGTCCCGGGACTTCTTCCGGGCGTTGGACCCCCGGCTGGGGGATGTGACCGATGGGAAGCTGGGGCCGCCGGTGATTGCCCTGGGGCGCCGGGCGGGGGGCCTGACGGCCGCCATGGCCCAGCGGCTGAGGCTGCGGGCGGGCACCGCTGTGTCGGTGGGCAACGTGGACGCCCATGTGTGCGTCCCCGCCGTGGGGATCGACAGGCCGGGGCGTATGCTGGCCATCATGGGCACCTCCACCTGCCATATGATGGTGGGCGAGCGGGACGTACAGGTGCCCGGCATCTGCGGCGTGGTGGCCGATGGGATTTTGCCCGGCTTTTACGGCTATGAGGCCGGTCAGAGCTGCGTGGGCGACCACTTCGGCTGGTTTTTGGACAACTGTCTGCCGGAGGCCTATGGGGCGGAGGCCCGGCGGCAGGGGGTGGGACTGCACAAGTATCTGCGGGAGAAGGCCAAGGCCCGCGGACCCGGCGCGTCCGGCCTGCTGGCGCTGGACTGGTGGAACGGCAACCGCAGCGTGCTGGCGGATGCCGATTTGAGCGGGGTTCTGCTGGGGGCGACGCTGGCCACCCGCCCGGAGGACATCTACCGCGCTCTCATCGAGGCCACCGCCTACGGCACCCGGGTGATCGTAGACAACTACCGGGCCCACGGCGTGCCGGTGGAGGCCTTTTACGCCAGCGGCGGCATCAGCCAGAAGGACGAGCTGGCCATGCAGATTTACGCCGACGTGCTGAACATGCCCATCCACATCGCGGGCACGGGGCAAGGCCCCGCCCTGGGCAGTGCCATCTTCGCGGCTATGGCGGCGGGGGCGGCGTCCGGGGGGTATGACGACCTGGGGGCGGCCAGCCGGGCCATGGCCAAGGTCAAGAACGAGCGGTATGTCCCCGTGGCCGCCCACGCCGCCGTGTACGACAGGCTGTACGCCGAGTATGCGACACTGCACGACTACTTCGGACGGGGGGGCAACGATGTGATGAAGCGGCTGAAAGGCTTGGCGGAGAGCGTGGGGTGAAAAAATCCTTTTTTGAGAGTCCAAAAGACGGCCTTGGTGGGAGCTTTCTCCGACCAAGGCCGTTTGTTTGTGTGTGCCGGGGCGTTACTCGCCGATGAGCAGTTGGGTGAGGGCTGTTTGGAGGTCGGACATGAGCGTCATGGGGTCGTAGGGGGTTTGCCGGCCCATCAGCCGCTGGGCCTCCATGCAGACCGCGTTGAGGACGGTGTTGAGGATCAGGATGGCGATGGGGCGGGTGTGGAAGGGCCGGACGGAGCCGTGTTGGATACAGCGGTCAAAGCCGGCGACCAAAATACGGATGGATTTCTCAAGAAAGACGCCGCTCATGACCTCCCAGGCGGATTCGTCCCGGAGCTGTTCGGACAAAATCAGGTTGAAGGCGAAGCAGGTGAAGTGGTTCTCCATGAGCTTCGGCTCACGAAAGATGATCTCCAGGGCCTGGGCAAAGTTCTCCGTCTGGCAGAGCTCCGCGTTGAGGAGGTCAAAATATAAATTGTACATCTGCTCGGTGTGTAGCACGACGGCCTTCCAAAGGTCTTCCTTGCTTTGAAAGTGGTTGTATAGGGAGGCGGGTTTGATCCCGATGTGCCGGGCCAGCTCGCCGACGGAAACGCCGTCATACCCCTTTTGGGCAAACAGGAGGGTGGCGCACAGGAGGATGGCGTCCCTGGTCTTGCAGACGCCCGCGTTGCTGTCCAGGGGAAGAGGATAGTGCTGCCCTAAGATATGGTAATTTAATTCGATGGGGGTTCGGGGCATGTGAGGCGTCTCCTTTTTCGCGTGGTTTCTATCGCCAAAGGGGTTCAGTCTCCCCACAGGACGACCCGGCCTTGGGCCAGACTTTGAGGGACATGGATGAGGCGTTGGTTGAGGCTGCCCCGGAAACGGGCGGCGTAAGATTTGCGCGTCTGGTCAAAACGGCCGTCCACCAGCACGTCGGTGTGCTCGAGCAGGGCGAGGCGGTGGGGGTCGTTTTCGGCCAGCAGTTCCTCCCAGCGGTAGCCGGTGTAGAGCCAGACGGTCAGGCCGAGGGCTTTGACCCGTTGGGCCAGGGCGGCCAGCGGGCGGGCCTGGAGGAAGGGTTCCCCCCCCGACAGGGTGACGCCGGTCAGCAGGCTGTCGTGGCGGATTTCGGCCAACAGGGCGTCAACGGCGCGAAACTGCCCACCCTCCGTCGGCCAGGAGTGGGCGTTGTGGCAACCCTCGCAGCGATGAGGGCAGCCCTGGGTGAAAATCACATACCGCAGCCCGGGCCCGTCCACAATGGACTCTTTGACCACTCCGGCCACCCGCAAGGTTTCCTCCTCCGGCACGGCGTACCCCTCCAAGAAAGGTAAAAATTTTGTGGGGGATGGCCGAACGGCGCATTGCCCCCCACAAGATATAGTATCACAATTTGATTTGCTTGTCCACCTGGATTTGTTTTTCGGTTCGGGTCACGGGCCGGGGGCGTCTGTCCAAACCGCGTAGAGGGTGAAATCTTGGGTCATATAAATGGTCTCACCCGGCTGTCTGACCGGCGCGCCGCCCGGTTCAAGGGCCCAGCCCGAGAACACCTGGCCGGGGAGCGGAGGCGTCAGGGTGTCGCCGGACAGAACCGCTGCCAGAGCGCCATGGGCGTACTCCGCCGGGTCTGTCACCGTTCCCGTGCCGCCGTTGGCGTCGTAGGTGACGGTGTACCCATCCGTCGTCTCTGCGAGAACGGCGGATTCCCGTGCGCCGTTATTGACGACCAGCTTGAACCAATAGGTCGTGCCCGCCGACAGACCGGTGACCGTAACCGAGGTGGCGGACGCGGACAGCGTTCCGCCGTAGGGCGCTTTGGCAAAGGGACCCGTGGGGCCGACGGACGACATTTGCAGTTCCACCGTGGTCGCGCCGACGACGGCTGTCCAACTGAAACCGATCTCGGTTTTGGTTGCGCCGGTGCTGGCGAAATTCTCGATGGGGGCGACATAAACGTAGGTGTCGCCAAGGGGCACGGCGTTGGGCGCCAACTGACCGGCGCCGTCTACCCAGACCTTGTCGCCGGTGGTCAGCGAGTAGCCCAGCGTGATGGTATAGGTCGCGCCCGACCCCGAGACGCTGAACTGATTGCCCAACGGGCCGGCGGGCACGCCTTCCAGCACCGTGGCGGTGTTGAAGACCGGCCCCACCTTGACCACGAAGTCGGCGGCGGTCACGGTTGACGACTGGGACAGGGTGACGCTCACCGTATCCTCGTCGGTTACCGTGACGGCCGTGACCACGGCGGCGGTCTGTACGGGTCCCACCACGTTGGACGCCGTGCCGGGGCTGACGCCGGTGAAGGCCAGCCGGAAGTAGTAGGGGACGCCGCCGGTCAGGTTGGTGACCGTGACGCCGGTGGAGGCGGCGTTGAGGGTGCCGGTGTAGGCGGCCTTGGTGAAGCCGGTGGTGGGGCTGGTGGACTGCTGCAATTCCACAGCGGTCGCACCGGTGATCGGCAGCCAGGTAAAGGCGGCTTGGGTGCCGGCGGTGCCGGTGCAAGTCAGCGCGCCGTAGCTCGCCGGGATGTAAACCGCGCTCTGCTTGGTCGTGCTGGGCAGGAGCGCGCCCGCGCCGTCCACCCACAGGCGCTGTCCGGCGGTGAGGGCGTAGGCGGTGTTGAGGGTGACGGTATACGTCGTCCCGTCGATCCTGGTGATCGTGTAGGCGGACTGAGAGTACGCCGAGAGCTGGGCGAAGGTAGCTGACTCGGCACCCACCTTGACGACAAAATCGCCGAGACCCAGGCCGGTGTTCGACGTGGTCAGGGTGACCGTCGCGGTTCTCGCGTCGGTCAGCCGCACACCGGACACCATGTTGCCCAGGGAAACCGCGCCGGACACCGTGGTAGGTCCGCCGCCGGTGACGGCCAGCCGGAACCAGCAGGCACGGCCGGAGGTGACGCTGACTGTGGCGACGGCGGCGATGTTGGTGGCGAAGTTGGCGGGAGAGCTGATGTAAGTCGCCTTGGTGAAGCCTGTGGTGGCGTTGGTGTAGGAGATTTCCACGTCTCTGGCGGCCACACCGGGTACCGCCGCCAAGTTCAGGGTGACGGTGGTGCCGGGTGAGGGGGGGCTGGGGGGGGTGGCGAGGGGGGGGCCCTGGGCGCGG
>JAITQI010000086.1 GCA_031289065.1 Oscillospiraceae bacterium | reverse complement strand
GTATCTGCTGTACAAACTGCTGGCCGCGCTGGCGGCGCCGCTGGCCAACGAAGGGTTGGGCCAACTGCTGACGGCTGTCAGCGGGGCCTTCGGGCTGATTCTGGGGATGACCGGGGCGGCGTCGCTGCTGCTGTTCATTTCCCTTATTTCAATGATCGCGGGAGGACAGGCGCTATGATGGATTGGATACGGGACTGGCTTTTGGGCATCGTGGCCGCTGGGGCGGCGACGGCGGCGGCGCAGGCCCTCGCGCCTCACGGGGCGGCGCGGCAGGTGGCGCGGCTGGCCGGGGGGCTGCTGCTGCTTTTGGTGGTGGCGCGGCCCCTGACGCAGGCGGTGTGGGCCGACCTGACCCCCCTGGGGGCGGACATGCAGGCGGAGACGGCGCGCTACGCCACTCAGGCGGAACAGGCGGGGACGGACATTGCGAAGAAACTCATAGAGGAAAAGACAAGCGCATATATTGAAACCGAGGCCAAGTCCCGAGGACTGTCCCTGCGGGCGGAGGTGGAGGCGGAATCGGTTGCCGGGCAAAGTCTTCCGCTACCCGCCCGTGTGAGGCTCATTCCGGGGGCGGACATGGGGGCGGCGGACAAAAGCGCTTTCAGCGACTGGCTGGCCGGGACGCTGAACATCCCGGCGGCGCGCCAGCGATGGGAAGCGGGGGGGTAACGGGTATGGACCTCAAGGAACTCTCACGCAAGACCGCCCGTCTCTTCGACCGGTACAAGTACGCGCTGATCGTCGTGGCGGTGGGCATTGTCCTGCTGGTATGGCCTTCGGGGGCCGGGGCGGCCGAAACGCCCGCCGCCCCAACGGGGCTTGCGGCGGCCGAGACCGGCTTTTCGGTGACGGAGCTGGAGACACGGCTGTCTGAGGCGCTGTCCGAGGCGCAGGGCGTGGGGCGGACGCGGGTGCTTCTCACGCTGAAAACCGATATGGAGGTGCTGCTGTCAAAGGATGAACGGGAGAGCCAGCGTCGGGACATGGAAGACGGTGAGCTCAGGACATATGACTACGAGACCGAAAGCAAAACCGTCATGAGCGGCGCCTCCGGGGGCAGCGCGCCGGTGGTGGTCGGGCGGGTGTACCCGGAGTTTAAGGGCGCTTTGGTGGTGTGCGAAGGCGCGGGGGACGCGGCGGTGCGGCTGCGCGTGGTGGAGGCGGTCGCGGCGGTGACCGGTTTGGGCGCGGACAAAATCACCGTGGTCGCCATGAAAACAAATTGAGCAAGGGAGGAAGCGAGCAATGAAAGTGTGGAAACGCAACGCCGTCGTGCTGACCGTCATCCTATTCGTATGCGTGGCGCTGTATCTGAGTTGGAGCTACAACCAGGAGGACCTGACGGGGGACGATCCCCTGAGCGCCTACATAGACGGCGCGGTTGACCCGTCCGGTTTGGACGCCGCCGGGGGGGGCGACCCGCTGGGGGATTTGAGCGTCATCCTGGATCCGGGGAACGCGGAACCGGCGGGGGGCGCGGGAGATCCGGCGGTGGACGTCAAGACCGAGGACAGCGGGTACTTCTCCGCGACGCGCCTGTCCCGCCAGAAGGCCCGGGACAGCACGCTGGCCATCCTGAAGGAGGCCGCCGATCGCACCGGAAACGCCCAGGAGGTGCGGGACAAGGCGGTGTCCGACATCGAGGCCCTGGCCGCCGCCACCATGAGCGAGGCCCGGATTGAGAGCTTGGTCATCGCCAAGGGCTTTGCCGACTGTGTGGCCTTCATCGGCGCCGACGGCGTGGATGTGGTTGTGGCCGAGCCGGCGGGCGGGCTGCTGGCGTCCGATGTGGCCAAAATCAAGGACATCGTGCTCCAGGAGACCAAACTGTCGGTGGACGGGATTCACATTATTCCGGCCAAGGTGTGAGGGAGAGGACAGAGGGAAGAAGACAGAGGACAGAACGAAAAAAGGGACGGCCGGGCGTGATCTGTGGGGATCACGGCGGTCGTCCTTTTTTATCTGTTCATTGGTCAGCGTCTTGGGAGGCGGCGGAGGGGGATTGTTGGTTTTGTGTCCGGGGCTGGGGCTTCGGCCTCTGTGGTGACGACCAGGTTGCCGTGGTCGTCGAAGCGCAGGGGCACCATGACCGACTTGGTGTAGCGGGCGATCTCCTTCAGGCGGGCGGCGTCGAAGGGGGTGTAGAAGGTGTAGGACACGCCGAGCTGTTTGGCCCGGCCGGTGCGGCCGATGCGGTGGAGGTAGTATTCGTTTTCGTTGGGGATGTCGTAGTTAAACACGGCGTCCACGCCGGAGATGTCCAGGCCGCGGGCGGCCACGTCGGTGGCCACTAAGATGTCCAACTGGCCCAGCCGGAAGGCCTTCATGACCTTCTCCCGGATGTTCTGGCTGACGTCGCCGTGGAGGCAGTCGGCGCAGAGGCCCCGGGTGAGCAGCGCCTTGGTTAGGCGGCGCACCAGGTGTTTGGTGTTGCAGAAGATGAGGACTTTTTTGTAGTGTTTGGCGCCGATGATGTCCAGCATGTCCCGGGTTTTGTCGCCCCGCACCTGGATGCTGTACTGCTCGATGGGGGGCTTGTCCTCGTCCTCCTCGGCCACCCGCACCTCCACCGCGTCCTTCTGGTAGACCCAGGCGATGTCCATGACCTCCCGGGAGATGGTGGCCGACATGAGGGCCAGACAGCGCCGGGCAGTGGTGAGATCCAGGATACGGGTGACGTCGTGAACAAAGCCCATGTCCAGCATACGGTCGGCCTCGTCGAGCACCACCGTGTGGACATCGGACAGGGAGACGGTGCGGCGGTCGAGGTGATCTTTGAGGCGGCCGGGGGTGGCCACAA
>JAITQI010000034.1 GCA_031289065.1 Oscillospiraceae bacterium | reverse complement strand
CGATGGCCTGCCCCCCCAGCGCCCCCGGATAGAAGGCCTGGAAAATGCCGTTGACATGCTCGTCGGCCCAGGAGAGATCCATGGCGCTGCCCGCGATGACCACCAGGATGACCGGCTTCCCGGCCGCCGCCGCCACCACCGATTCCAGTAGCCGCGACTGCATGCCCACAAAGCCCAGGCCGGTTTTGTCCCCGCTGGCGAACTCGTTAGAGGTGTCCCCCTCTTCGCCCTCGATGTCGGCGTCCAGGCCCAGAACCACCACCACCGCGTCGGAATGCTTGGTCACCGTGACAGCTTCGGACAGGCGGTCGTCCAGCACCCGGCCGTCCCAGTTTTTGGTCTTGTACAGATGGCAGCCCGGCGCGTACAGCACCCGGGCCCCGGTCTCGGCCGCCGCCGCCCGGATGCCCTCCAGGGGGGTGATATACTCGGAGGCCACGCCCTGATAGTTGCCCTCCAGGGCGTGGCGGCTGTCGGCGTTGGGGCCGATGACGCCGATGGTCTTGATGGCCCCGGCTTTCAGGGGCAGGACGCCGTCGTTTTTCAGGAGCACCAGGCACCGCCGGGTCACATCCAGGTTGAAGGCCCGATGGGCCGGACTGTCCACCACCTCGTAGGGGATGGAGACATATTCCTTTTTCTCGGGGGCGCCCAGCATACCCAGCTTCATCCGGCTGACAAACAGCCGCTCCAGCGCCCGGTCGATCTCGGCCTCGGTGAGCAGGCCCTCCTTGACCGCCGCCGTGGCGTACTCGAACAGGAAGCCGCAGTTGACGTCGCACCCGTTGCGAATGGCCAGCGCCACCGATTCCACCGCCGTGGCCGTGACCTTGTGAAACTCGTGAAAATCCTTGATGGCCCAGCAGTCGGAGGCGACATGCCCGCCAAAGCCCCATTTGTCCCGCAGAATGTCCTTCAGCAACAGCTTGGAGCCGCAGCAGGGCTCGCCCAGCGTGCGGTTGTAAGCCCCCATGACCGCCTCTACCTGGGCCTCCTTCACCGCCTCCTCAAAGGCGGGCAGATAGGTGTTCCACAGGTCGTAGGCGTCCACCTCGGCGTTGAAGGCGTGGCGTTCGGCCTCCGGCCCCGAATGCACGGCGAAATGCTTGGCGCAGGCCGCCGCCTTCAGGTGCTCCGGGTCGTCCCCCTGGAGGCCCTTGATGTAGGCCACCCCGAGCCGCCCGGTCAGATAGGGATCCTCCCCGTAGGTCTCGTGGCCCCGGCCCCAGCGGGGATCCCGGAAGATGTTGATGTTGGGCGACCAAAACGTCAGCCCCTTGTAAATGGCCCGGTCGTTCTCCTCCTGATAGGCGTGGTACTTGGCCCGCCCCTCGGCGGCGATGACCTCGGCCACGTCGTGGAGCAGCTGCTCGTCGAAGGTGGCCGCCAGGGCGATGGCCTGGGGGAACATGGTGGCCACGCCGCTGCGGGCCACCCCGTGCAGCGCCTCGTTCCACCCGTTGTACGCCGGGAGACCCAGCCGCGCCACGGCCCCCGCCGTGTGCACCATCTGAGACACCTTTTCTTCCAGCGTCATTTGGGCGACCAGCGCCGCCGCCGCTTTTTTCCTGTCAAACACAAAGCATCCTCCTCTATATATATGGGTTCAGCCCAATTTGCCGCTCCCATTGTACCCCAACGGAGGGCGCTTGGCAAGCGGGGAATTCGCGTTGGGGCAAAAAAACGGCCGCCTCCGCCCCGGCCGCCCCCACCAAATGGCGCGGGGAGAAGACAATATATAAAGGAGGAGCGCGGGATTCCCGAGAGGCCGGAAAGGGCAAATCCCATCCGGCGAAGGGCGGCCCATCCCCCTCTCCATGAAATTTCGGAATTTCCCCGCCGTTTTGCAAAATTTATACTTGACAACCGCCTTTGCCTGTTGTATCATATACGAGCGTCTGTGCGCGGCACGGCGCGCGATGAAGCGGGAGATTGCCGCCGTCGGCGGGTCACTTCCGTGGAGTATGTCCGACAATCGGGCGGCTGAGAAAGATTGCGATACAATGTCTGCGGGTGTTTCATCCGCGTCGGCCGAACCGCGAGCCCATCAAGGGGCAAACGGTTTTTTTCCAGGCCGGGCGCGACACACACGGCAGGGAAGGCACTTTTTCTCATCCGCACACGGGGCCCCGCGCCCCCACGTGCGAAAAGGAGGAACCCCTACTATGGCGACACCCACCAAGGAAATGATCCGTATCCGCCTCAAAGCCTACGACCATCAACTCATCGACCAGTCCGCGGAGCGCATCGTGGAGACGGCCAAACGCACCGGCGCCCGGGTCTCCGGTCCCGTGCCCCTGCCCACCCACAAGGAGATCATCACCATCCTGCGCGCCGTACACAAATATAAGGACTCCCGGGAGCAGTTCGAGCGCCGCACCCACAAGCGCCTGATCGACATCCTCAAGCCCTCCCAGAAGACGGTGGAGTCCCTCATGTCCCTCGACCTCCCCGCCGGTGTGGAAATCGAAATCAAGCTGTAAGACAGTCGTCAATGGCGGCGGCGAACCGCCGCGTTATGTTGGCTCAGGCCAACCAATAACAGGAGGAACGATATGGACAAAGCGATCATTGGCCGAAAGGCCGGCATGACGCAGATCTTCGACGAGAACGGCAAGGTCATCCCGGTGACCGTCATCGAAGCCGGGCCCTGCGTCGTCGTGCGGAAGAAAACCCAGGAGACCGACGGCTACACCTCCGTGCAAATCGGCTTCGCCGAGATCGAAGCCCGCAAACTTCCCAAACCGGAACAGGGTCACCTGCAAAAGGCCGGTGTGCCGCTGCTCAAGTACCTCAAGGAGTTCAAGCTCTCCGAGCCGGACAAGTACAACGTGGGCGACCAGATCAAAGCCGACGTCTTCGCCGCGGGCGACCGAGTGGACATCACCGGCGTCAGCAAGGGCAAGGGCTACCAGGGCGTCGTCAAGCGCTGGGGCGCTTCCCGGGGCCGTATGTCCCACGGCGGCGGCCCGGTGCATCGCCATCAGGGCTCCATGGGCGCCAACTCCAGCCCCTCCCGCGTGTTCCCGGGCAAGATCATGCCCGGTCATATGGGCGCCGAACAGGTCACCATCCTCAACCTGGATGTGGTCAAGGTGGACCCCGAACTCAATCTCATCGCGGTGCGCGGTGCCGTCCCCGGCCCCAAGGGCGGGCTCGTATACCTGCGCAACACCGTGAAGAACGCCTAAAGGAGATGTGACCGATGCCCAAAGTGAACGTATACGATATGTCCGGCGCGGTTGTCGGCGAAGTCGAGCTGTCGGACGCTGTCTTCGGCATCAAGCCGAATAAGCACGTACTGCACGACATGGTGCGCCATCACCTGGCCGCCCGCCGCCAGGGCACCCAGTCCACCCTCACCCGGGCCGAGGTTTCCGGCGGCGGCATCAAGCCGTGGCGTCAAAAGGGAACCGGACGCGCCCGCCAGGGTTCCACCCGCTCCCCGCAGTGGACCCACGGCGGCATCGCCCTCGGCCCCAAGCCCCGCTCCTACCGCTACGACGTCAACAAAAAGGTGCGCCGCCTGGCCATGAAGAGCGCCCTGTCCGCCAAGACAAAGGCCGGGGAACTGCTGGTCATCGACGAACTGAAGATGGACGAGATTAAGACCAAGACCTTCGCCGCCTTCCTGGGCAAGCTCCCGGTGTCCGGCAAGGCCCTGGTCATCACCCCGGCTGACAGCGAAAACGTCGTCAAATCGGCCCGCAACATCGACGGCGTCACCACCGCCTTCGTCGGGGCCATCAGCGCTTACGACCTGCTGCGGGCCGCCCGCGTGGTCATCGACAAATCCGCCGTGACCCGGTTGGAGGAGGTGTACGCCGAATGAAATCGGCTTATGATATTCTGCTTGGCCCGGTCATCAGCGAACGCTCGATGGAAGCGGTGGACATCAAAAAGTACGTCTTCCGCGTGACCCGGGACGCCAACAAAATTGAGATCCGCCAAGCCGTGGAGACCATCTTCGGCGTTAAAGTCCTCAGCGTCAACACCATCAACATGCAGGGCAAAGAGAAGCGCCAAGGCGTCCACGTCGGCCGCCGCGCCGCTTGGAAAAAAGCCATCGTCCGCCTCAAACCCGAGTCCAAAACCATCGAGTTCTTCGAAGGCATGGTGTAACGACGCAATTGACAATTGACAATGGATAATTGACAATTGTCGGGAGATCAGCGGCGACCCAAAATAAAATTTGTCCGCGCAGCGGACTCCAT
The DNA here is from genome assembly GCA_031289065.1 of Oscillospiraceae bacterium. Lineage (GTDB taxonomy): Bacteria > Bacillota > Clostridia > Oscillospirales > UBA929 > JAIRTA01. Next base: position 2,414 of record JAITQI010000034.1, on the reverse strand, counting down.
GATTGTCAATTGTCAATTGTCAACTGTCCATTGTTCGTCAATTGGAATTGTCGTTGGAGAGGAGAGCAAAGCATGGCCATCAAATATTTCCGGCCGACCACGCCGTCGCGCCGCCATATGTCGGTTCTGTCCTTCGCCGAACTGACCAAAAAGGCGCCCGAGCGCAAGCTCACCGAAAGCCTCAACCAAAAGGCCGGACGCAACAGCTACGGACGCATCACCGTGCGCCACAGAGGCGGCGGCCATAAGCGCAAATACCGCATCATCGATTTCAAGCGCGATAAACTGAACATCCCGGCCACCGTGTTGGCCCTGGAGTATGACCCCAACCGTTCGGCCAACATCGCCCTGCTCGAGTATGAGGACGGCGAGAAGCGCTACATCCTGGCCCCGGTGGGCCTGAAGGTGGGCGACCCCGTGCTGTCCGGCGACGGCGCCGACATCAAGCCGGGCAACTCTCTCTCCATCTCCGCCATCCCCCTGGGCACCTTCATCCACAACATCGAGCTCTATCCCGGCAAGGGCGGCCAGTTGGCCCGCGGAGCGGGTACGGCGGGGCAGCTCATGGCCAAAGAGGGCACCATGGCCCAGATCAGGCTCCCCTCCACCGAGGTGCGGTATGTGCGCATGATCTGCCGGGCCACCATCGGCCAAGTGGGCAACCTCGACCATGAGAACGTCCAGCTCGGCAAGGCCGGCCGCAAGCGCCACATGGGCTGGCGGCCCACCGTGCGCGGCAGCGTCATGAACCCGGTCGATCACCCCCACGGCGGCGGCGAGGGCAAGGCCCCCATCGGTCGGCCCGGCCCGGTCACCCCCTGGGGCAAACCGACCTTGGGATACAAGACCCGCAAGAAGAAGAACCTCACCGATCAGTTCATCGTCAAGCGCCGGGGCGCGAAATAAGGGGAGGAGAGAGAGTCAATGAGCAGAAGCGTAAAAAAAGGCCCCTTTGTGGCCCCGGAACTCTTGAAACGAGTGCGGGCCCTGTCAGCCAAGGGCGAGAAGAAGGTCCTCAAGACCTGGTCCCGCGCCTCCACCATTTTCCCCGAGTTCGTCGGGCACACCATCGCCGTCCACGACGGTCGCAAGCATGTGCCGGTGTATGTCACCGAGGACATGGTCGGCCATAAGCTCGGCGAGTTCGCCCCCACCCGCACATTCCGAGGTCACGCCGGCAGCAAGACCTCCGGCCGGTAAGAAGGAGGAGAACCTATGGAAGCCACAGCGCATGCGCGCTATGTCCGCATCTCGCCGCGCAAGGTGTCCATCGTGGGCGAGCTCATTCGCGGCAAGGATACCAAGACGGCCATGGCCATTCTCAAACACACCCCCAAGGCCGCGTCCGAGCCCCTGCTCAAAACCCTGGGCAGCGCCGTGGCCAACGCCGAGAACAACCACGATATGGACGCCGACAACCTGATCGTTTCAAAGGTACTCATCGGCCCCGGCCCCGTCCTCAAGCGCATTATGCCCCGCGCCCAGGGCCGTGCCTTCCGTATCCTCAAGAGGACGTCACACATCACCATTACGGTGTGCGAGAAGGAGCAGGTGGGATAAGTTATGGGTCAGAAGGTCAATCCGCATGGTCTGCGCGTCGGCGTTATCTTTGGTTGGGACTCCCGTTGGTATGCCCGCAACGACAAAGTGGGCGCGCTGATTTTTGAGGACTATAAAATCCGCAAGTATCTCATGACCACGCTGGCCAGCGCCGGTGTGCCCCGGGTCGAGATCGAGCGGGACAGCGCCCGTGTGCGCATTTTCCTGCATTGCGCCCGTCCGGGCGTGGTCATCGGCCGTCAGGGTCAGGACATCGAAAAGCTGCGCGCCAAGCTGGAGGGGATGATCAAAAAGCCGGTCTCCCTCAACATCGTCGAGGTGCGCTCCCCTGACATGAACGCCCAGCTGGTGGCCGAAAACATCGCCCAGCAGCTGGAAAAACGAGTGTCCTTCCGTCGGGCCATGAAGCAGGCCATGCAGCGCTCCATGCGTCTCGGCGCCCGGGGCATCAAAACCTGCGTGTCCGGCCGTCTCGGCGGCGCGGAAATCGCCCGCGTCGAGCACTATCACGAAGGTACCATCCCGTTGCAGACGTTCCGCGCCGACATCGACTACGGCTTCGCGGAAGCCAAGACGACTTACGGCCGCGTCGGCGTCAAGGTTTGGATATACAAGGGTGAAGTACTCAGCGTCGGCAACCGCATGGGCCCGCGCACCATCGAAGCCCCCCGTCCCCGTGAGGAGCGCCGCGACCGCCGCGACCGCGACGATCGCAGAGGCCCGCGTCCGGGTGGCGGCGGCGGTTATGGCGGCGGTTCCCGTTCTGGTGGCGGCGGCTTCGGCGGCCCCCGGCCCGGCGGTGGCGGCGGCTTCGGCGGTCCGCGCCCGGGTGGTGGCGGCGGCTTTGGCGGCCC
>JAITQI010000154.1 GCA_031289065.1 Oscillospiraceae bacterium | reverse complement strand
TTGCAGACGCGGCCCAATACGGCCTCGCCCACCGGTACGCTGATAGCCTTCCCGGTGTCCACCGCCCGAGCCCCCCGCGTGAGGCTGTCGGTGGCGTTCATCGATACGCAGCGCACCGTCTCGTTGCCGATGTGCTGCAAGACCTCGGCGGTGATGATGCCGTCCCCCAGGGGGATTTCCACCGCGTTGTAAATCTTGGGCAGGTCGCCCTCAAACCGAATATCCAATACCGGCCCGATCACCTGCGTAACGCTCCCAATGTTCTCAGCCATAAAAATCCTCCCGTAAACGGTTGACAATCGGCAAAGCGCGGCTGTCAACGGATATCGCCGCCTCAGACGGCAAAATTGCGCGTGCGCGAAAAAGAAGACGCTGGCAAATCGTTGTCAGGTAATCATGGCCGAAGCGCCCGCTACGATCTCGGTGATCTCCTGGGTGATAGCCGCCTGCCGGGCGCGGTTGTACTGCAAGGACAGGGTGTCCAGCATCTCGTTGCCATTGCGGATGGCGCTGTCCATGGCCGTGATGCGGGAGGCCAGCTCGCTGACCCAGGCGTGCACCAGGCAGCCGTACAGGAAGCCCTTGAGGTAGCCGGTCATCAGCGTGGAAAAAACCGTTTCAGGCCCCGGCTCGAAGCTCGACATGGGCATCAGCGTGTCCGGCAGCCCAAAGACGTCGGGCCGCAGGGGGAACAGACGCTCCACCACCGGCGTAAGCCGCACGGTGGAATAGTAGTGTGTATAGGCCACGTCAAAGCAGTCCACCTCGCCCCGCTCAAACAGCCCCGTGAGGGTTTCGGCGATCTCCCGGGCCGTGTACAGCGTCGGGTGGCTGATGGGAAATTCGGACCCCCGGTCGAAGTTCTCCCGCGCAAAGTGGGAGCGGCCCACCTGTCCCATGACGATCAGATGCGCGTCCGGCGTTTCGGACAGATACTGGTCGGCCAGCTTCAGGACATTGAAGTTGTAACCCCCGGCCAAGCCGGTGTTGGAGGTGAGAACCAGCAGGCCGCGCCGGGCGTGCCCGGACGAGCCGTACTCCAGATAGCGGCTGGACACCTCGGGACACAGCGCCAGCACATAGGCGATGCGCTCCCGGATGTGGTCGTGGAAGGGAAGCGTCGCGTCCAACATACGCCGGGCCCGCCCGATGCGGGAGGCGCTGATGAGCTTTTGCGCCCCCGCGATCTGCACTGTCTGGCGGATGCTTTTCATATGGGACTGAATGGCCCCCAGATTGCCCACGGGATGACCCCCTCGGAAAAAATCGGAAACAACCGCCCCGTGGGAACGCACAGCGTGCGCCCGTGCCGCTCACGGCAAGGAGAGTTCGACGGGCGGACGATGTTCGCCCCCACGGGGTGAAAGTTTACGGGTTGGACGGTTTGAAGTAGGATGTATACGCGTCGAGTACGGCTCGGAGCGCCTGCTCGGTCTGGTCGGTGAAGTCCTTGGTGTCCCGGATCTCGGTCAACAGGTTCGGAGCCTTTTCCCGCACATATTCCAGGAGGCCGGCGTTGAAGCGCTGCACGTCGTAAAACTTGATGTCCTTCAGATAGCCGCTCTTGGCCCCGAACAGGACGATCACTTGTTCCTCCATGGCGTAAGGGGTGTACTGGGCCTGCTTGAGGGTGTCCATCAGGCGGGCGCCCTGGGTCAGACGGTCCTGGGTGGAGGCGTCCAAATCAGAACCCAACTGGGAGAACACCTGAAGCTCCCGATACTGGGCCAGCTCGATGCGCAGGGAGGAGGCGGCCTTTTTCATGGCCTTGGTCTGGGCCGCGCCGCCCACCCGGGATACAGACAGGCCCACGTTGACCGCCGGCCGAAACCCTGAGAAAAACAGCTCGGACTCCAGGAAAATCTGCCCGTCGGTGATGGAGATAACGTTGGTGGGGATATAGGCCGAGATGTCCCCGGCCAGGGTCTCGATGATGGGCAGCGCGGTGATGGAACCGCCGCCCAGATCGTCGGACAGCTTGGCCGCCCGTTCCAGCAGGCGGGAATGGAGATAAAACACGTCGCCGGGGTAAGCCTCGCGGCCCGGCGGCCTTGTGAGCAGCAGGGACATGGTGCGGTAGGCCACCGCGTGCTTGGACAGATCATCGTAGACGATGAGCACGTCCTTGTGGCCCTCGTACATGAACTCCTCGGCCATGGCGCAGGCCGCGTAGGGGGCGAGGAATTGCAGCGGGGCGGGGTCGGAGGAGGTGGAGGCCACCACGATGGTGTTTTGCAGGGCCTCGTGCCGCTCCAGGGTGTTTACGATGCTGGAGATGACCGACGCCTTCTGGCCGATGGCCACGTAGATGCAGATGACGCCCTTGTCCCGCTGGTTGATGATGGTGTCGATGGCGATGGCGGTCTTGCCGGTCTGGCGGTCGCCGATGATGAGCTGCCGCTGGCCCCGGCCGATGGGAATCATGGCGTCGATGGACATGATGCCGGTTTGCAGCGGCACCTTGACCGGCTGCCGGGCGGTGACGCCCGAGGCGATGGTCTCTACCGGGCGGGTTTTGGTATAGGGGATATCCGGCCCGTCGTCCAAGGGCTGGCACAGGGGATTGACCACCCGGCCCAGCAGACCGTCGCCCACCGGCACCTGGGTGGTGCGGCCGGTGCGCCGCACCTGGGAGCCCGCCTTGACGTTGGACCCCGAGGAAAACAGCACACAGCCCACGTTGTCCTCTTCCAGGTTGAGGGCCATGCCCATGTCGCCGCCCTCAAACTCCAGAAGCTCGCCGCTCATGCAGTTTTCCAGGCCGTACACCCGGGCGATGCCGTCGCCGATCTGGATGACCGTGCCGACCTCCGCCAGATCCCGTACCGACACGCTCTGATCGAGGCGCTCCAGCAACAAACGGCTGATTTCGCCGACATTGATTGACATAGACTAACTCCTTTTCACAGGGAATCGTATCACTTGTTGAGCAGGAAGAGCCGGTACTTCAGCGACGCGTCCAGCACCCGCCCGTTGCATTCGGCCATAAAGCCGCCGATGAGGTCGAGGTCGATGACAATGTCAAAGCTGACCCGGTCTCGGCGCTCGGGGGGATACATGCCCCAGTCGGCCAGCGCGTCCCGCAGTTGGTTGAGCAGCGCCGGGCCGGGGGCGTAGGGGATGCGCAGCCGCACGGTGATCTCGCCCGCCGCCTCGGCGCACAGCGCGTCGTACCGCGCCAGAATCCGGGGCAACAGCCGCAGCAACCGCCGGGCGCACAGCAGATTCAGAAATTGAACGGTCAACGGGTCGGCCTGCCCGGAAAGACAGGCGGACAGCGCTTCGGTCTGCCGGGCCGCCGGGACGCCGGGGTTGAGAAAGAACCGGCTCTCCCGGAGTAGCAGCGGCGTCACCGCGGCCAAATCCTCGGACACGGACGCCAGCCTGCCCCGGCTCTGGGCCGCCTGAAAAAGCGCCTGAGCCAGTTCGCGTTCGGGAGCGCTCATGCCGACACGTCCTTCCCCACCGGGGCGGGCTCGTTGGCGGGAGCTTCGCCGAACCGCTGGGTGAGGAAATTCTCTACCAGCCGCTCGTTTTGTTCGCCGGGAGCGCCGAACCGGCGGTTGAGGAAGCCCTCCACCAGCTGCTCGTTCTTCTCGGCGGACATGTTGGCCCCCAGCAGAGCGGAAGTCGCCTCGATGGTGGCCGCGACGACCTCGGCCCGGGCTGTGCGCAGAATGCCCTCCCGTTCCCGGCGGGCCTGCGCTTCGGCGGAGGTGACAATGCCCCGGGCCTTGGTCTCGGCCTCCAAGACAATGCGGTCGAACTCCCGCCCCGCCCGAACCCGGGCTTCCTGCATCTGTTCGGCGATTTTCTTGTTGAGCTCGGAGGCCAGGGCGGCCCGCCGCTCATCCATCTCGGACATCTCCACCCGAATCGCTTCGGCATCGACCAGGGCTTGGGCGGTCTTGGCCTGCCGGGCGTCCAGGATTTTGCCCACCGGTTTCCAGAGGACTTTGCTCAGCACGACGGTGAGCACCAGCAGGTTGAAGATGACAAAGACCCATTCGGGGAAATAGAAATCAAACATAGCTCAAACCGCCGCCGTCAAATCTTGGAGAAGAGCATCAGCGCGACCAGCAGACCGTAAATGGCGCAGGCCTCGGCCAACACCATGCCCAAAAACGCCAAGCTGCGGATGGAGCCTTCTTTTTCCGGCTGGCGGGCAATGGCCTCCGCGCCTTTGCCGGCCGCCAAACCGACGCCGATAGCCGCGCCGAAAGCCGAGAGAACCGCGATACCCGCGCCGATAGCCGCCATAGGATTCATAATGTGTTCCTCCAAATTTCAGTTTCTGTATGGTAAAGTGAATTGCCGACAAGTGAAGGGGACAGAGGTCAAAAACCGGGGCCGTTCCCTGTCCCCACCGTCTACCCGCTTTGGCTCACGCGTGAGCCTCTTCCACCGCTTCGCCGATATACAGCGTGGTGAGGTAGACAAAGATGAAGGCCTGCAAAATGCCGTCGAAGATGTCGAAGTAGACCGAGACCGGCGCGC
>JAITQI010000119.1 GCA_031289065.1 Oscillospiraceae bacterium | reverse complement strand
GTGCTGGCCAACCGGCTGGAGGCCGAGGTAGAGGGTAGCCTGTTTGACACCTACCGGGTGCTGCGGGAGAGCAACCCCTCGCCGTATATGTTCTATTTCAGCAGCGACGAGATGGAGTTCGCCGGGGCGTCTCCCGAGACGCTGGTCAAGCTGTCCGCCGGACGGGTGTATACCTATCCCCTGGCCGGGACGCGGCCACGGGGACACACCCGGGACGAGGACGAGGCCTTGGAGCGGGAACTGCTGAGCGACGAAAAGGAACTGGCCGAACACAACATGCTGGTGGACTTGGGGCGCAACGACATCGGCAAAATCAGCGAATTCGGCACGGTGCGGGTGGACAAATACCAGGCGATCGAGCGGTTTTCTCATGTGATGCACATCGGCTCGGCCGTGAGCGGGCAGCTCCGGGCTGACAAAACCGCCCTGGACGCCATCGACGCTCTGCTCCCCGCCGGTACCCTATCGGGGGCGCCCAAAATCCGGGCCTGCGAGATCATCAACGAATTGGAGGGTCACAAGCGGGGCCTATACGGCGGGGCCATCGGCTACTTGAGCTTTTCGGGGCAGATGGACACCTGTATCGCCATCCGGCTGGCCTTTCAGAAAAATGGGCGGGTGTTTGTCCGCTCGGGGGCGGGCATTGTGGCCGACAGCGTACCGGAGAAGGAATTCGCCGAGTGCGAGAACAAAATGGCGGCGGTGCTGCGGGCGCTCCAAAAGGCCGAAGGAGGGCTGAAACCATGATTTTGCTCATCGACAACTACGACAGCTTTTCCTATAACCTCTATCAGCTGCTGGGCGCCCTCAACCCGGACATCCGGGTCATCCGCAACGATGAGACGACGGCGGAAGCCCTGTGCGACAAAGGAACGCCCAACCACATCGTGCTGTCCCCCGGGCCGGGGTACCCCAAGGACGCGGCCATCTGCCTGGATGTGGTGAGACGATACGGAGGGCAAATCCCCCTGCTGGGGGTCTGCCTGGGGCATCAGGCCATCTGCGAGGCCTTTGGGGCGACAGTGTCCCACGCCAAGACGCTGGTTCACGGCAAGGCGTCCGACATGACCCTGGACGCCGACTGCCCGCTGTTCGAGGGCCTGCCCCCGGTCATTCGGGCGGCGCGGTACCACTCCCTGGCCGCCCGGACGGAGACGCTGCCGGCGGCGCTGAAGGTGTCGGCCCGGGCGGAGGACGGCGAGGTCATGGGGGTTTGGAAGCCGGGCGCGGAGGTCTACGGCGTGCAATTCCACCCGGAATCCATTTTGACGCCGGAGGGCGGACGGATTTTGGAAAACTTTTTGAGGAGGCGAATCCTGTGAAAATCCGGGAGGCGATCACCTTGGCGGCGGCCCGTCAGGATTTGGGCTATGAAATGACCGAAGCGGTGCTGGACGAAATCATGAGCGGCCAGGCCAGCGAGATTCAAATGGCCGCCTTTCTGACGGCCATGGCGGTCAAGGGGGAGACCATCGACGAAATCACCGGCGCGGCGGCGGGGATGCGCCGCCACTGCGTCCGGTTGCTCCACGACATGGATGTCCTGGAAATCGTGGGCACCGGGGGCGACCGCTCCAACTCGTTTAACATTTCCACGACCTCGGCGCTGGTCATTTCGGCGGCGGGCATCCCGGTGGCCAAGCACGGCAACCGGGCGGCCTCCAGCAAGAGCGGCGCGGCCGACGTGCTGGAGGCGCTGGGGGTGGACATCACCGTCCCGGCGGAGCGGAGCGTCAAGCTGCTTCAGACCATCAACCTGTGCTTCCTGTTCGCCCAAAACTACCACATCGCTATGAAGTACGTGGCCCCCGTCCGCCGGGAGCTGGGTATTCGCACCATCTTCAACATCCTGGGGCCGCTGGTCAATCCGGCGGGCGCCAACATTGAGCTTTTGGGGGTGTACGAGGAGGCCATGGTGGCCCCTATGGCCCGTGTGCTGTCCAATTTGGGCGTGCGCCGGGCGCTGGTGGTCTACGGTCAGGATGGACTGGACGAAATCTCCCTGAGCGCTCCCACCAGCGTGTACGAGGTGCGGGACGGGTGGTTTAACGCCTACGTCATCGAGCCGGAGCAGTTCGGGTTTACCCGATGCGACAAGGCCGACCTGGAGGGGGGCACGCCTGCCGAAAACGCCCTCATCACCCGGGACGTCCTGTCCGGTCAGGCGGGGCCCAAGCGGGACGCGGTACTGCTCAACGCGGGGGCGGCCATCTATTTGGCCCGGCCCGGCCTCACCCTTCAGCAGGGGGTGGACACGGCGCGGGAGGTCATCGACAGCGGCGAGGCCCTCCGGCAGCTGGAGCGGTTTATCGCCCTGTCCCGGGAGGTCGGCCCATGATTCTCGACGAAATCGCCGCTTACACCCGGGGGCGTGTGACGGCGGCCAAACAGGCCGTTTCCCTGGACGCCATTCGGGCGCGGGCGGAAGCCATGCCTCGGGACGGCACGTTTCCCTTTGAGGCGGCGCTGGGCGGGCCGGGCCTGTCCTTCATCTGCGAGGTGAAGAAGGCCTCCCCCTCCAAGGGGATCATTTCCGCCGACTTCCCCTATCTCGACATCGCCCAAGACTATGAGCGGGGCGGGGCGGCGGCCCTTTCGGTGCTGACTGAGCCCAAATACTTCCTGGGGCGGGACGAATATCTGCGGGAAATCGCCGAGGCGGTGCCCCTGCCGGTGCTGCGCAAGGACTTTGTGGTGGACGCCTATCAGATTTATGGGGCGAAGCTGTTGGGGGCCTCGGCGGTGCTGCTCATCGCGGCCCTGCTTGACAAGGCGACGCTGGAGCGATATATTGAGCTGGCCCACAGCTTGGGGCTTTCGGCCCTGGCGGAGGCCCACACCGAGGCGGAACTCCTGGCGGTTCTGGCGGCGGGGGCCCGCCTGGTGGGGGTGAACAACCGGGATTTGCGCACCTTCGCGGTGAATTTTTCCACCGGGGCGCGGCTGAGAGCCCTTGTGCCGCCGGAGGTGCTGTTTGTGGCCGAGAGCGGGGTGACCTCCCCGGCGGACGTCCGGGCCCTGCGGGCCATTGGGGCGGACGCGGCGTTGGTGGGGGAAGCCCTCATGCGGGCGCCGGACAGGGTGCGATTTTTGGGGGAACTGCGGGAGGCCGGTCATGCCCAAAATTAAAATTTGCGGTCTGCGGCGGGCGCGGGATGTGGCATACGTCAACGAGGCCGGGCCGGACTATGTGGGGTTCGTGTTCGCCCCTAGCCGACGGCGGGTGTCCCCCTTTGAGGCGGAAGGCTTGCGGGCCGGTCTGCGGGACGGGATTGTTCCGGTGGGGGTGTTTGTCAACGCTTCGCCGGACGACGTGGCGGCGCTGTACCGGGCGGGAGTCATCGAACTGGCTCAACTGCACGGCGGGGAGGACGAGGCGTATATCGCCGCGCTCAAGGTCCTGTGCGGTGTGCCGGTTATTCGGGCGGTGCGCATGGACAGGCAGGACGTTCCGGCGGACACCGGGGCCGACTACTTGTTGCTGGACGGCGGCGCGGGCGGCCTGGGGCAGGGGTTCGACTGGGGACGGATTCCGTCGGGCGGTAAGCCTTTTTTCTTAGCGGGGGGGATCACTGTGGACAACATTCGTGCGGCTACCGCGCTGCGGCCCTATGCGATCGACGTGAGCAGCGGGGCGGAGACGGATGGGGAGAAGGATCGGGAGAAGGTTTTGGCGTTGGTGGCGGCGGCGCGGCGTGAATTAAGAATTAAAAATTAAGAATTAAAAATTGCGGAGCCGCTGCGCGGCGATTTGATTTTTGATTGGGGAAGGTGGGGTTTTTATGGCTGTTGGGCGGTTTGGGGATTATGGGGGGCGGTTTATTCCGGAGACTTTGATGACTGAAGTGATTCGGTTGGAGGAGGCGTATGAGTCCGCTAAAGGGGAACCGGATTTTTTGGCGGAGCTGGAGGGGTTGCTGCG
>JAITQI010000008.1 GCA_031289065.1 Oscillospiraceae bacterium | reverse complement strand
CAATAATGTGATGATCGGCGCGGGGGCCAAAATTCTGGGCCCGGTCGTCGTGGGCGAGGGAGCCAAAATCGCCGCCGGGGCGGTTGTGCTGTGCGCCGTCCCCCCTTGGGCCACGGCGGTGGGCGTCCCGGCCCGCATCGCCCGCCTCAACGGGGAACGCCTCCCCTTCGACCAGACACACATCCCCGATCCGGTCTCCCAAGAGCTGTGCCGCTTGGAAATCCGCCTCACCGAATTGGAACGCCGCCTCGGGAAAAAATAGACACGCCCCACCCTTACACGAGAGGAAGAGCCCATGAAAATCTACAACACGCTTTCCCGCAAAAAGGAGACCTTCGTCCCCCTGACCCCCGGCGCGGCCCGGATCTACTGCTGCGGCCCCACCGTGTACAACTTCATCCACGTAGGAAACGCCCGCCCCCTGGTGGTCTTTGACGTGCTGCGCCGTCACCTGGAGGCCGGGGGCCTGGCCGTCACCTTCGCCCAAAACTTCACCGATATCGACGACAAGGTGATCGCCCGCGCCGCCGTCGAGGGGATGTCCTACGCCGACCTCGCGGCCAAATATATCGCCGAATACCGGATCGACGCCCACGGCCTGGGCGTGCGGGACGCCGACCTGGCCCCCCTGGCCACCGAAAACATGGAGGCCATCCTGACCCTGATCCAAACGCTGATGGACAAGGGTTGCGCCTACACCGCGCCCGACGGGGTCTACTTCCGCGTCAGCGCCTTCCCCGCCTATGGCAAGCTGTCCCGCCAGCCCCTGGACGATCTGGCCGCCGGGGCCCGGGTGGAGGTCGGCGAGGGCAAGGAAAGCCCCCTCGACTTCGCCCTCTGGAAGGCGGCCAAACCGGGCGAGCCCGCCTGGCCCTCCCCCTGGGGGCAAGGCCGTCCGGGCTGGCACATCGAGTGCTCCGCCATGGCGGGCGGCCTGCTGGGGGAGACCATCGACATCCATTGCGGCGGGCAGGACTTGATTTTTCCCCACCATGAAAACGAGATCGCCCAGTCGGAAGCCGCCCACGGCGTCCCCCTCGCCCGATACTGGATGCACAACGGCTTCCTCAACATCGATAACCAGAAGATGGCCAAAAGCCTGGGCAACTTCTTCACCGTCCGGGACGCGGCGGCGGCCTACGGCTACGAGACCATCCGCTTCTTCATGCTCTCCGCCCACTACCGCAGCCCCCTCAACTACGCCCCCGAGACCCTCGCCCAAGCCGCCGCGGCCCTGGAACGCCTGGGCAACGCCCTGACCAATCTGGATTTCCTGGTGGAAAACCTCGCCGGGGACATGACCCCCGAAGAGGCCGCCTTTGCCGGCACTCTGCCCGCCTACCGGGCCCGCTTCGACGCCGCACTCGACGACGACCTCAACACCGCCGACGCCGTGGGGGTGCTCTTTGAGGCGGTGCGGGACGTCAACGCCCACGTCGCCGGAACCAACGCCCGCCCTCTGGCCCAGGCCGCCCGGGCCCTCCTGGGGGGCATGACCGGCGTGTTGGGCTTGCGCTTGGCCAAACAGGCCGACATGCTCGACGCCGACATCGAGGCCCTCATCGCCCGCCGTCAGGCCGCCCGGGCCGCCCGGGACTTCAAAGAAGCCGACCGCATCCGGGACGAGCTAAAAGCCAAAGGCATTCTCCTGGAGGACACGCCCCAGGGCGTCAAGTGGAAAAAGAACTGACGGAGGGCACATGGACAAAAAATTCCTGCTGTTTGACCTGGACGGCACCATCGTCAACTCCCAGACGGGCGTGACAAGAGCCGTCCAATACGCGCTGGCCCGCCGCGGGATAGACGTGAAGGACGCCGACACCCTGACCCCCTTCATCGGCCCCCCGCTCCGGGACTCCTACCGGAGACACTACGGCTTCGAGGGCCCGGCCCTGGAAGCCGTAATCGCGGACTACAGAGAGTATTACGCAAAACAGGGCGTCTTTGAAAACACCCTTTACCCCGGCATGGACGACCTCCTGAAAACGCAGCGCGGCCAAGGCAAAACGCTGATCCTGGCGACCTCGAAACCCACCGTCTACGCCGAACAAATCCTGAACCATTTCGGGCTCCTCGCCTGCTTTTCCTTTGTCGCGGGCGCTACATTGAACGGCGGGCGCGACCGCAAGCAACAAGTGATAGCCTACGCCCTTGAAAACCAGGGCATCACGGAGAAAAGTAGGGCTGTCATGATTGGTGACAAAGAGCACGACGTCCTGGGCGCCAAAGCTTTGGGCCTGGACAGCATCGGCGTCCTCTACGGCTTCGGCACCCGCGCCGAGCTGGAAGCCGCCGGAGCCACCCACATCGCCCCCACCGTCCCCGCCCTCGCCGCCCTCCTGTTAAAGTAACCGCAACAAAACCCCCCGCTCTGTCTCCTGTCTTCTGTCCTCTGTCTTCTCCCCGCGGAAAGGTGGCCCTTATCGTATGTCTACTCTCATGGTGCTCGACGGCAACAGCCTGCTCAACCGCGCCTTCTACGGGGTCAAAGCCCCCCTGACCAACAGCGAGGGCCAGCCCACCGGGGCGTTGCTGGGCTTTTTGAACATCCTCCTCAAGCTGACGGAGGATCACCGGCCGGACGCCCTGTGCGTCGCCTTCGACCTCAAGGCCCCCACCTTCCGCCACGACATGTACGACGGCTACAAGGCCCAGCGCAAGCCCATGCCCGAGGACCTGGCCTCCCAAATGCCCCTGTGCAAGGAACTGCTCGACGCCATGAATATCAAGCGGTACGAGCTGCCTGGCTACGAGGCCGACGACCTGCTGGGAACGGTCTCCCGCCTCTGCGCCGAAGCCGGGTGGGACTGCGCCGTCGTCACCGGCGACCGGGACGCCTTCCAGCTCGTCGGCCCCCATGTCTCCGTCCTGCACATCTCCTCCCGCATGGGCCGCACCGAGACAATCCCCTACGACGAGGGGGCCATCCAAGCCGAATACGGCATGACCCCCCACGACCTCATCGACCTCAAAGCCCTCATGGGCGACGCGTCGGACAACATCCCCGGCGTCCCCGGCGTGGGGGAGAAGACCGCCCTGGACCTCATGCACCGCTTCGGCTCCCTGTCCGCCCTCTACGAAGGCTGCGAGGCCTCCGACCTGAAGCCCGGCGTAAAAAACAAGCTGGCCCAGGGCCGGGCGTCGGCCGAACTGAGCCGCAAACTGGCCGAAATCGACTGCCATGCCCCCCTGCCCTTCGCCCCCGAGGAGGCCCGCCGCGCCCCCTACGACACCTCCGCCCTGTCCGCCCTGCTGCGGCGGCTGGAATTCCGCAAACTGTCGGAAAAACTGGGCCTGGACACCGTCCCCGCCCCCCCCACGGAGCCGAACGCCCCCCGCCCCCCCGCCTTCGCGCCGCCCCCCCTCCGGGAGGTGACCGCCCCCGAAGCCCTGTCCGCCCTGCTCGACACCTGTAAGGCCGCCGAACGGGTGGCCCTGCTGTGGTCGGAGGACGGCTCCTGCCTCTACCTCTGCGTCGGCGGGGAGACCGCCG
>JAITQI010000032.1 GCA_031289065.1 Oscillospiraceae bacterium | reverse complement strand
CTGCTGGTGCCTCTGCTGCGCCGCTGGGTGGGGTTGGAGGAAAAACAGGCCCTGTCCACCGCCATCGCCGTCATCGCGCCCCTGTGCCTGCTGTCGGCGGCGGTCTACCTGTTCCGGGGCGGCCCGGCCTGGGAAACCCTGTGGCCCTATATGACCGGCGGCTTGGTGGGCGGCCTTGTCGGCGGGCTGGTCTTCGAAAAAGCCCCGGCGGTATGGCTGCGGCGGCTGTTCGCGTTGCTTGTCCTGTTCGGCGGTCTGCGCGGTTTGTTCACATGAGAGCGTTGTTGGACGGGCTGGCCGGAGCCCTGGCCGGTGTTCTCACCGGTTTCGGCGTGGGCGGCGGCGGCCTGCTGATGATTTACATGACCTCCCTGGGCGGCCTGGAACAGTATGTCGCCCAAGGCGTCAACCTCTGGTACTACCTGCCCGCCGCGGGCGGCTCGCTGATCTTCCACATCCGAGCGCGCACCATCGACGCCAAAACCGTCTGGCCCGCCGTGGCGGGCGGCTTGGCCAGCGCCGCCCTGGGCGCCTTCCTGGCCGGCCTGGTGGATACCAACCTCCTGCGAAAACTCTTCAGCCTCCTCCTCCTCTACGTCGGCCTCCGGGAACTCATCGCGAAAAAGTGATCTCGAAGGCGGCAAACCCCCATGTTTGCCCTATTTACCCACCATTTCAACCTCCGAAAGGGGCCCTCAGCCATGGATACCCTCCCCACTCGCCTATCGCCCGACCGCACCCCGACGGCTGTCGCCGGGGCGACCCGTCCTCTCGGCGCGGGCGTGTCCGACTTCACCCAAAACATCCGGGATGCCACGCGGCAAACCCAACAGGCGCAAACCCCGCCCAGCCTGCGCCCCCAATCGGTCAGCCCGCTGACCGCCGATCTCCTCCGGGCCGGAGACGGCGACATCCCCGGCGTGACCCCCCTGACCCCGGCCGAGTTAAACCGCCTCCAAACCGACCAGCAATTGCAGGCCCGCCAGCTTTTGAACAACTATGCCGCCCGGCTGGCCGCCCCCGCCAATATGGCCGATTATCCGGCGACGCTGGTCACCTACGCGGGCCAACTGGCCGCCCAAACCAACCGGGCCGGTTTCAGTATGCCCGAGTCCTCGGCCCGGGGCATGATCACCCCCCGCCGGAGGCCGGAAACCCGCGCCATCTCTCCAGTGGAACCGGTTGAGGAGGGCGATTCCATTGCGCCGCGTTGAATTGCGGGGCCGCCGGACCCGCGTCCGGCTGGCGAGCTTTGGCCTGGCCCTGCTATCAGCGCTGGGCGGGCTGGCCTTCATGGGCTTCCGCCGGGCCGAGGACTATCGCCGTGCCCTGGAATACAGCTACCAGTGCGCTTTAGGGGAATTGGCCGCCGACATAAATGGCATCGACGCGGCCCTGCAAAAGGGCATGTACAGCAGTTCCCCTTCCCTGCTGGCCGCCGCCGCCGTCCGGGTGTCCCGGCAGGCCGCCGCCGCCCGCCGCGCCCTATCCGTTCTCCCCCAGTCCCTTGAGGCGCTGAACGCCGCCGCTCTCTTTCTCGCCCAGGCCGACGACTACGGCTGCGCCCTGTCCCAACGCCTGGCCGCCGGGGACGCGCCGGACGAGGAGATATATCAAACCCTGAAGGGCCTGTCCCAGACCGCCGGACGGCTGGCCCGGGAGCTGACCGCCCTCCAGGGCGTCGTCTACGAGGAACATCTGCCCATCGCCCCGCCGGACGAGGGGGAACGCCCCTCATCCCAACCGGCCCTGCCCGCCTGGGACAGCCTGTCCCCCCAAGGGGAAGCGGTCTTTTCCCGGGACATCTTCCCCGCCGCCGATGAGCGGCCCGCCGACCCAGACCTCGCCGCCTTTTTGGCGGACAAGCCGGACATCACCCGGGCCGAGGCCGCCCAAAAGGCAGCCGTCCTCCTGGGCCTGGCCGAGGGCATCCTAACCTTTGACGGCGAAGGGATCGGCGTCATCCCGGTCTATCGGTTTTCCGGGCGGCTGGATGGCGGCGAGGTGGCCCTCACCCTCAGTCGCCGGGGAGGTTTCCCGGTGGCGCTGGTCAGCTCCCGCCAGAGCGGCGAGGCCAAATTCTCCGTCGAACAGGCCGAAACCATCGCGAAAAATTTCCTTCTGGCCCAAGGCTTTGACAGCATGAAACGCCAGAACGTCGCGGTGGTCGGCAACACCGCCGTTTTCGATTTCGCCCACCGTCAGGGCGACGTAACCTGCCTCTCGGACCGGGTGCAAATCAGCGTCGCCCTGGACACCGGAAAGGTGGTCGGCCTCGAGGCCTCCGACTACCTGACAAACCACCAATCCCGCGCCATCCTGCCGCCCCAATGGGATCAGGCGTCCGCCCGGGCCGTCCTCTCCCCCCGGCTGACCCCCCAGGTCCACGAGCTGGCCCTCCTCCGCCCCGACGACGGCGGCCCCGAGTCCCTGTGCCACAAATTCACCTGCGCCGCCCCCGACGGCCGCCGCCTGATCGTCTATATTAACGCCGACACCGGCCGGGAAGAACAGATCCTCCTCCTCATCGAAACCGAAACCGGCACCATGTACCTGTGACACGCCAGGGGTTTCTCAATATGAGAAACTTCCCACATGTGAGAAATTCTGAAATACGTCAACCAGATGACCAGTGATGTGGTCAACCAGTAAACCAAATTATCCGCTATAGAAAAGAACGTGAGACGCAAAAATAACCCTGCCGAAGCAGGGTTATTTTTGCGTTTTTTCCCGTCAAAAAATTGACAACAATAAAAATCGAGCAGGCGACAGCTTTGGCGTGTCACGCCCGCCAAAGCGTCAGATCACCAACAAATCCTTGGGAAGAGCCGTCAAATTCCGATTTCCCTCGGCCGTCAGCACGATCACGTCCTCAATGCGCACCCCGAAGCGTCCCGGCAGGTAAATCCCCGGCTCCGCCGACAGCACCATGCCCGCCGGCAGGGGTTCTTCCGCTTGGGGCGCGGCCCCGCCCGTCTCGTGTACCTCCAGGCCCAAGCCGTGCCCAAACCCGTGGCCAAAGTAGTCCCCATACCCAGCCGCCGCAATGACATCCGCCGCCGCCTGATGGATGGACGCGCCGGTCACACCCGCCCGGGCCGCCACGATGCCCGCCCCCTGGGCCGCCAGCACCACCTGATAGACCCGCCGCATTTCCTCGGTGGGCGTCCCGATAGCCAGGGTGCGGGTGGTGTCCGAGCAGTAGCCCCGGTAGACCACGCCGAAGTCCAGCGTCAAAAAGTCCCCCGCTTGCAACGCCCGATCCCCCGCCTCGCCGTGAGGGCGCGAGGAGTTGGGCCCCGACACCACGATGGGATCAAAAGAGACGTTTTCCGCCCCCGCCAAGAACATTTGATAGATGAACTCGGCCCGCACCCGGCTCTCAGTCAGACCCGGCCGCAGCTTGGGCAACAACGCCTCAAAGGCGGCCTCGGACACCCGCTGGGCGGCCTCCATGCGGGCGATTTCTTCTTCGGTTTTCACCTGCCGCAACGCGTCCATGGCTTTCTGCGCCGGGGTAAAGGTCACCGACGGCCAGGCGGCCCGGAGCCCGTCCAGCTGCCCCGCCGTCATGGTGTCCTGCTCGTACCCCAGCTTGCCGACGCCCAGCCCGGTCAGCAGCGCCCCCACCAGATCCTTGTAGGGGTGCGCCCGGTCGGTCATCTCCACCTGATACCCGGTCACCTGGGCGCGGGCCGCCTCGATGTAGCGAAAATCGGTAAAAAAATAACCCGCCCGGGGCGTGACAAGCGCCATCCCCGCCGAGGAGGCGAACCCCGTGGCGTACCGCCGGGCCACCGGCGAGGTCAGTAGCAGGGCGTCCAGCCCCTCCCGCGCCGCAAGGGCGCGCAAATCGTCCAATCGGTTCATCAAAATCGTCCCCTTCTCTTCCGGTTCTATGCCCCAAAAAACATGTCCCGCAACGCCGCCGCGTCCTCGGCCTGGGTGCCCGCCGACTCGCAGATGCACACCGGCGTATACCCCCGGTCCCGCATGAGCGCGGCCAACGGCCGGAAATCCGGGCCGAATTCGGTGTCCGCCAGCGTCAGGTGTTTCACCTCGCCGCCCTTGGAAAAGGCGATTTTGGAAAAATGGATGTGAAACATCCGCGCCCGGGCCGACCCCAGGGCGCTCTCCATGGCGTCCAGCGCCGCCGCGAAGGCCTCCGGCGTGTTGAAGGCCCCGTGACTGCGGGCGTACAGATGCCCGAAATCCACGCAGGGCAACAGCCGCGCCTCCTCGCGGCAAAGGCGCAGCACCTCTTCCAAGGTGCCCAATTGGTTCATTTTACCCATGGTCTCGGGGCACAGTGTGATATGCCCCAACCCGGCCGCGTCCATGTGGGACAGCGCCTCCCGCAGGGTGTTCAGCGCGGTTTCCGTCGCCCTGTCCCGGTCGAGGCCGCCCCCCGCCGCGCCGGTATGCACCACCACCCGGGTCGCCCCCATGAGGGCGGCCGCCCGGGCGCTTTGCAGGATATAGGCGATGTTTTTGGCCCGCCGCTCGGCGTCTTCCCCGGCCAGGTTGATATAATAGGGGCTGTGCAACGACAGGGCGACATCGTTCTCGGCGGCCAGCGCCCCCAACTTCCGGGCGGTCTCCTCGCCGATGTTCACCCCGCGCCCGCATTGGTATTCATAAGCGTCCAGCCCCAAGCCCCGCAACCATTCGGGGGCTTGCAGGGAGGACTTGTGCGTCTGGGAAAAGCTCTCGGCGTTGCCCGCCGGACCGAACCGCGCATGTCTCATGCCGATTCCTCCTCGCGCCGGGCCAGCCGAATAAACGGCCCTTCCAGCCACCGCCGCAGGTTGAACAGAAAATGCCCCTTCTGCATGGGGCTGACCAGCAGAGCGGTCATACCGCTGCGCTTGGCCCCCCAGACGTCGGTGTACACCTGATCCCCCACCTGGGCGATCTGCCCAGGTGGCAGGCCCAGCATTTGGATGGCCTGCTTCAGACCCCGCAGACGCGGCTTGCCCGCCCGAAAGACATAGGGCACCCCCAACGGAGCGCAAAACTGCCTGACCCGGGCTTCCGAGTTGTTGGTCACCACCACCACCGGAATGCCCGCGTCCACCAAACTCCGAACCCATCGCACCGCCTGGGGTTCCGGCTCCGCCTGACCGTAAAAGGCCAGCGTGTTGTCCAAATCCACAGCCAAACCCCTGACCCCGTGGGCCCGCAGCCAGTCCGGCTGAATATCCTGTATGGCCCCAAACACTTTGTCGGGGATAAGATTTGCGCCAAATCGGCTCTTTCGCATAATCGCCCGCACCTGTCCGTATATATGAATGACCGCGAAACCGCCGTCAACCTTCGGTCTTTCTTACACAGTATACCACGCCCGCAGACGTTTGAACAGCCCAAATCAGGGATTCGTTTTGCGTGGCAGAAAGGGAGCCCCGCCCATGTTGTTTCCCTTTGACCTCATCCTGACCGCCGCGCCGCCGGACACCCGGGAGGCCGCCGCCCTCACCCGGCGGGTGGCCCACCTGGCCTACCGGGTGGGCCCCGGCCTGAGCCTGCTCCGGGGCAGCATCGGCGCCTCCATGCGGGGCGGCCTGATGGCCCTGTCCGACGAGGACTGCGACGGCCAGCCCGGAGACACAGAAGCCCTGTGCCACGAGGTTCTCCGAGAATGCTCCGCACGGAATTTCGAAGGCGTGGTAGCCGACTTCGAGCAGACCTGCGCCCCCCAGTTGGAACCCTTTGTGGAGCGCCTTGCGCCCGCCCTGCGCCAGCGGCGTCTGTCCCTGTACGTCACCCCACTGTATGCCGGATTGGCCGAAGACGCCACTGTCATCATCCCCACCGCGCTGGTGTCCGGCTCCCTGCGGGAACGCCTCGCCCAGGCCCGGGAACACTTTGGCCCCCGTCTGGCCCTGGAATTGGAACGCATCGCCCGGGACATCACCCTGCCCGACGCTCAGGGGCAAGGTCTTCGCCTAGACAGGGATCAGCTGCACGCCTTGGCCGAGGGCCGCCAGGTCTTCTTTTCCCGGGAACTGTGCAGCCACTATTTCACTTACAAGGACCGGAAAACCCAGCAAACACACTTCGTTCTGTTCGACGACGCCCAAAGCCTCCTGAAAAAAATGAGCCTGGCCTCCGGCATGGGTATCCGCGAAGGCTTCTTGCTTTACCCGGACGCGAAAGGCATCTGGGAAACCTTGAACGCCTGAACAGGCATCCCAAACCCGTTTTTCAGCGAAACAACGCCGCCCCCGCGGCCCCGCTCAGCAGCAGCAGCAGCGCGGGGCTGACCTTCGTGCGCTGTAACAGGACGAAGACCCCCAACGCCAGCGCCAACGCCCAAATATCCACCCCGCCCCCGGGTAGCAAGAGCGCCGTCCGGGCGCTGATCCACACCACCCCGGCAATGAGGGCCAGCACCGCCGGACGAATGCCGTCCAGGGCGGCCCTTACGGTGGGCTTCTTGTGGAAGGCGAAGAAAAACCGGGCGATAAGCAGGGTGATGAGGATCGAGGGCAGCGCCATGCCCAGCGTGGCGGCCACCGCCCCCGGCACGCCCGCCAGCTTGGTGCCCGCGAAGGTGGCCGCGTTGACGGCGAAGGGGCCGGGCGTCATCTGGGAGACGGCGATCATGTCGATGGACTCGTCGATGGTCATAAATCCTTCTGACACAAGGCTTTGTTGGATAAGAGGCACAATGGCCATACCCCCCCCGAAGGTGAACAGCCCTACCCGGAAACACAGCCAAAACAGCTGCAAGACACGTCCGATCACACCCCGTCACGCCCCTTCCGCCGCAAGAACAGCACGCCGATCAGCCCCCCGGCCAGCAGAATCCAAACGGCGTTGACCTGCGGCAAAAATACCGCCACGCCCAACGCCGCCAAAAACAGCGCCCACCCCAACGCCCCCCTGACCGACGCGGGGGCCAGCTTGCAGGTCGCCGACAGCAACATGCCCACCACGGCGGCGCGGACGCCCCGCAGGGCCCCCAACACATAAGGGTTGCCGATAAAGGCCCGGTAGCCCACCGTCACCGCCGACAGAATGACCAGCGACGGCAATATGGCGCCCAAAGCCGCCACCAGCGCCCCCGGCAGGCCCGCGATGCGGTAGCCCACCAAAATAGAGGCGTTGATGGCGATGACCCCGGGCGCCGACTGGGCCACCGCGAACAGATCCGCGATATCCCGGGCCTCGATCCAGCCGTATTTTTCGGTGAAATCCCGGGACATTTGCGGGATCATCGCGTAGCCGCCGCCGAAAGTGACCGCCCCGATGCGCAGCATGACCAGGAAGATGCGCCACAAACTCCGCGCCCCAGACCGCCCGGGGGCGTTTTTATCATTGCCCGCCGGCATAGTAGTTGATTAGGCAGCCGGCCAGGATGATGTCCCGCTCCCCTCTTGTCAGCCCGGGCAGGGTCAGCGTGACCGGCGTTTCCACACCGTCCCGGGTCAGGAGGGCCGGAACGTCCGCCCCGTCCCCTGTCAGGATCCCCCGAAGGCCTCGGATCAGCAGCGTATCCCCCACCGCCAGCGGCCTGTCGGCCAGCTCGCGCCACACAAAGGGCAGCATCCCCCAGTTGATCAGGTTGGAACGGTATCGCTTGGTGGCGTACTCCGCCGCGATGTTGGCCACCCCGCCCAGCACCCGCTGGCAGGAGGCCGCTTGTTCTCGGGCCGAACCGTCCCCCGGTTTGAAGGCGGCCACCGCGCTGCCCAAGGCGGGCCCGGCCTTCGATGCCTCCCGCCGTTCCGCTTCAGCCGCCCTCACCGCTTTGGCTCGGCTCACATAGCCCGGGTCCTTGCGGGACAAGGTGAATTCGGCCAGCCGCAACGGGTTGGAGCGATAGGACGATGTCTCCCCCGAGGGAATGAGCTCGTCGGTGGTGGTCACCGGGTCGGTGATGCTCGACACAACGGTCACCAGCAAATCATCGGGCAACGGCGGCAGGGCGGGCCAGTCGGCGATGTTCGGCCCCAAGACCAGCGGCGTATCCGGCGCGGGGCGGCCCACCCCCCGGAACACCCGCCGTTCATAAGGCGCGGGATCGAAGGTATACCCCGGCGTCCCGATGGGCGGCGGCGGCGCGGGCAGCTCGGTGGCGGCGGTCAGCAGGCCGCCGTTTAAGGCGGTGGCGGCGATGGAACGGGCGTCCATGAGGGCCACGAAGGCGGTCTGCCCCTCCCCCGGCTTGCTGCCCTCCCGGTTGGGGAAATTGCGGGTGGCGTGTCGGACGGACAGTCCTCCGCTGCCCGGCACATCCCCCGCGCCGAAGCAGGGGCCGCAAAAGGCCGAACGGATGGTGGCTCCCGCCGTCATCAGGTCGGCCAGAATGCCCTCCCGGGACAACGCCAGCGTCATGGGCTGGCTGGCCGGGTAGACCGACAGAGCGAAGGCACCGCTGTTCAGGCCCCCCTGGAGCAGAATGTCCCGGGCGGCGGCAATGTTCTCGTACAACCCCCCCGAACAGCCCACAATGACCCCCTGATCCACCCGTACCGCGCCATTGCGCACCTTGCCGTCGGCCAGAGCGGGGGCCGGAACGCCCCACTGACGCGCCGCCTCCGCGGACACATCCCGGAGCAGGTCGGCGGCGTTCCGGCGAAAGTCGGCGATGGTGTACGCCCGGCTGGGGTGAAAGGGCAGGGCGATCATGGGCTCGATCGCGCTCAAATCAACGCGCACCAGGGCGTCGTAGTACGCCCCGTCCGCCGGGTCCTGGGGCTTGTACGCCTCCGGACGACCGAAACGGGTCAGCTCCTCCCGCACCCGTTCGTCGGTTCGCCACACACTGGACAGGCAGGTGGTCTCAGTGGTCATCACATCGATGCCGTTGCGGAAATCCATGCTCAACTGCGAGACACCCGGCCCGATGAATTCCAATATCCTATTTTTGAGAAACCCTGTGGAGAAGGTGGCGCCGATCAGCGCAATCGCAACGTCCTGAGGGCCTACGCCCGGTTTTGGGGTCCCCTCCACCCAGACCGCCGCCACCTCCGGCCAGGGTATGTCATAAGTGCGGTTAAGTAGTTGCTTAACCAACTCAGGGCCCCCTTCGCCGATGGCCAGCGTCCCATAGGGCCCGTACCGGGTGTGGCTGTCCGAGGCCAAAATCATGTGTCCGGTGGCGGCATACCGCTCCCGCATGTACTGATGAATGACCGCCAAATGCGCCGGGACATATTCCCCCCCATACCGCCGCGCCGCGGACAGGCCGAAGAGATGGTCGTCCTCGTTGATGGTGCCCCCCACCGCGCACAGGCTGTTGTGGCAGTTGGTCAGCACATAGGGCAGCGGAAACGCTGTAAGCCCGCTGGCCCTTGCGGTTTGGACGATGCCCACGTAGGTGATGTCGTGGGAGGCCATGGCGTCAAACCGCAACCGGGGGCTTTCGCCCGCCCCCGCTGTGTTGTGGGCCTCCAGGATGGTTCGGGCCATGGTACCCCCCCGGGCGACCGCCCCTTCGGGCAGACCGGCGGCCCGGCCCTCCTCTTCTGGCAACAGCCGCCCCTCTCGCAGGTAAAAGCCCCCCTCGTGTGTGGTAACCGACATAGAAAAAACCCTCTCCTTCCTGTGCGCAAAAACAGCCGAGCGCAGCCCGGCCGTTTGTTTTGCGGTTTCAAAGTCCCCGTATTGTAATCCGATTTGGGCGGCAGTACCTCCGCCCCAGCGGCTTCGCTGTTATTTTTCGCCCCGGTGGTAGAAGTGCAGATACGCGCCCAGCACCTCCGGCGCCGTCTCTTCCCCCCAGGACACAAAGGTGGCAATGTTGTCCGCCGGAAGGCCCCAAGCCACGCAAATGGCCGCCACTGCCGCCCCCCGGGCCTCGGCCAGCACACGCAACGCCTCTTTGTCCCCGCCCTCGTCGGTATGCGCCCGCCCGTCGATCAGCAACGCGATACTGTCCAAGTCCGCCGACGGAAGCGACGCCAGATAGGCCTCCAAGGCCGCGTGACTGTCGGTGGTCAGCACGGCGGCACCCTGCGGGAAGGTGATTTGCATATACGTGTCGGGCCACGAATCGCCCCCGCCGACCGGCGGGTCGGTCGCGACCGGGTCACCCGTGGACGGCGGCTCGGCGGACGGCCCCTGGGACACCGGCGGCGTCCCAGGGGACACTGTACCCTGGCCGTCCGGCGTCGTACCCGGCGACACGTCCGACGACGGGGCCGACGGCACCGCAATCGGACCCGGGGAACTCAAATACCCCGTGCTCACAGGGGGATTCACAGAGGGCTCAACAGGTACACCGGAGGAAACGACGTCGTCCGGAAGTTCCGGCGGCCCGGCCAACCGCCCCGCCCACAGGGTGAGCCCTGTGGTCATCACAGCGAAAAAGGCCAGAAACACCAGCGTCAGTGTAAAAATTC
Organism: Oscillospiraceae bacterium; assembly: GCA_031289065.1. Taxonomy (GTDB): domain Bacteria; phylum Bacillota; class Clostridia; order Oscillospirales; family UBA929; genus JAIRTA01. Next base: position 6,473 of record JAITQI010000032.1, on the reverse strand, counting down.
CCTTTGATGTGAGCTTGTAACCCTTCATAAACGTAAAACTCCGCTTGCCCGCCGCGCCCGATACGCGCAACGGTACAGCCAATATTGAGAATCCCTACTTCGTAATGAAATCAAGGATTTCCTTCAGACGCTGTGCCTCGTTCTCAATCGTGAGAAACTGTTTTTTATGTAGATTGATGCGCTCGTTGATCACCCCGCGCACCATTTCGATCTGGCGCTCGAGTTCGGCGATAATCCCGTTCTGCTGATTGACCACCCCATCGGTGTGGGAGGCGAACTCAGCCGCGTAGTCGTTGAGCTTGGAGACGCGGTCGATGCCGTCGCTGAGCAGGCGGTCAAAATCAAACCCGGAGGCCTGCACAATGCGCATGATAATGGAACGCCGCAGCTCGGCCGGCAGGGAATCGGGCAGCGTCTTGATATACTCTTCCAACAGGTAAACCGAGTCCACCCCGCCGACCTTCATGTGGAACATATCATAGAGCTGATGGATTTCCAGGTACTGGTCGATGGTCGCCTGATCCGCCGGCGCTTCGTCGTTCCAAAAGTTGTCGCCCAGCGCTGAGTTGGTGGCAACCGGCTTCCAGTCGTAGGCGTTGCTGCCCGCAACCGCCGACAGATGGGTGTATTTCTCCACGTCGGACAGCCCAGGCGCCGCCGCGGGCGGCGGGGCGGTCTGGGGAAGAGCCTGCGGGGCGGCCGTATACGGCGCTCTCACAGGGGCGGCGGTCTGCGCCGATATGGCGGGCTGAGCCGCCGCGACGGGCGGGGCCGTCGTGGGTTCCCCGGGCGTGGTGGTAAATTCGGCCTGATCGACAACAAAGTCGTCCTCGTCCTCGTGTTTGATCATGCCCATGCGCTCAAGCATGTCCACCATTTTTCGGCTATCTCGTTTTACGGCCATTTCTATTGACTCCCTCCGCTCCTGGGCCGGGGCGCCGCGTATGGGACGGCGGCCTCCGGCATAACATATCATTGCCACGGACGTTTGTTGTTATTCTATTACAAATACAGGTGATTTGTCAAATCTTTTTCCGATTTTTTTGTAGAAGTGAGACACGACCCCTCCGCCGGACCGTTTGGCTTCTCAAAACCCCGGAAACAAGAATATATTCATTCTCACTGTACAATATATTCTGATAATACGATTATCACATGAGAACCATAGAGAAACACAATATTCATTGCTATTTTACACCGTTTTCCTCCGAGTCAAAACCCCTGTTCGGCAGGGGGAGACGGCGTGATCGCCCCTTTTCTCTTTTTACATCGAAAGAAATTTTCCTGTACAAAAGCGTCCGTTTCATATATATTATAAGTAAGGCATAGCGCCACGTAAAAAGCGAGGGATGTTCACAAATGATTTGTGCCCATTGCCAACAGCCCCTACAGGAGGGCGAAACCAAGTGTCCGCGCTGCGGCGCGTTCGTGTCGGTCGCCGCGTCTTCGTACGCCGCCCTGGGCCGAAGTTTCTCTCCCTTTGCCGTCCCCGCGGGCCCGCCCAAGCCCCCCGAACGCCAGGTTTGGCAGCCCCCGCGCCGGGATCTCGGCGATTCCTTTGACGCGCCCTCTTCCGTGACGCTGACGGCGGCGACGTCTCTCGGCCCGTCGTCCTTGGCCTCCGCCGTCCTCCCAGCGCCGCGTATCGCCCCGGAACCGGCCCCCGTGCCGACGCCACCCGTCCTGTCCGCGGCGCGGCTCTTCGGGTTCTTCCTGCTGATGTGCCTGCCTCTGGTGGGCCTGCTGTGCGCCTGCGTTTGGGCCTTTGGCCGCCGTACCGGCCTCCAGCTGAAAAACTTGGCCCGAGCGGCCCTGCTCTTTCTGTTGACCGTGTGGGTGCTGTTGGCCGCCGCCGCTTGGTGGGCGATCACGGTTCACCTCCCCACCATCAACGCCATTTGGGAGGCATTGTTTCGATGAACAGCGAAAAAAAGCCGCTGGTCGTGGGCCAGTTCAGCGATTCCTTCCCCCCCATTGTGGACGGCGTGTCCGGCGCGGTGGAAAACTATGCCCGCCTCAGCCAGGCCGCTCACGGGAACAGCTTTGTCGTCACCAACACCCAGCCCGGCGTGGACGACGGGGAACGGCCTTACCCCGTCCTGCGCATCCCCTCCCTGGGCGTGAGCCGCTCGTTTGATTACCGTATCGGTCTGCCCTTCGGCCTGCGCGCCCCGCGCCGCATCGCCGACCTGAAGCCCGACCTGCTCCATGTGCACAGCCCCTTCGCCCAGGCCATCCTGGCGCGGCGCATCCGCCGCCGCACCGGCGCCCCCATCGTGATGACCTACCACACCCGGTTTTCCTTTGACGTCAAAAAGTACCTGAAGGCCGACTGGCTGTGCAAAATCGCCTGCCGCCTGATCGCGATCCAATTCGAGCTGGCCGACGAAGTCTGGGCGGTCAGCCGGGGCGCGGCGGACGATTTGGCCGCTTTGGGCTATTCCGGCCCCTGCCTGGTCATGGAAAACGGCTGCGATCTGCCCGACGGCCTGGTTACGCCCCAGCGGCTGGCCGAAGCCCGCGCCATGCTCGGCGCGGACGGCGTCCCCACCTTGCTCTACGTCGGCCGCATGATGTGGTACAAAAATGTCAAGCTGATTCTGGACGCCCTGGCCCGCCTGAGCGCCGAAGCGCTCCCCTTCCGCATGGTCTTCGCGGGAGACGGCTACGATGCCGCCGAAATCCGCGCTTACGCCGAGCAAGCGGGGCTGACCGACGACGCCGTCCGCTTCGTCGGCAAGGTGTCCGACCGGGCCCTGCTCCGGGCGCTTTACGCCAGCGCCGACCTGTTCGTCTTCCCCTCCGCCTTTGACACCTCCGGCCTCGTGGTGCAGGAGGCGGCCAGTTGCGCCTGCCCCAGCCTGCTGCTCCGGGGCAGCTGCGCGGCGGAACGGGTGACCGACGGTGTCAACGGCTTCCTGTGCGAGGAATCCCCTGAGGCGGTGGCCGAGGCCGTCCGCCGGGCCTTGTCCGACCCGGCGCAGTTGGCCCGGGTGGGCCGCGCGGCCCAAAAAACAGTCTATCAGTCCTGGGCCCAGGTGTTGCAAACGGCCTGGCAACGGTACCGGGCGGTTTGTCTGCTCTATGGCGGCCGCGCCGACGCCCCCGGCCACCGCCGCCGGAAACGCCGCCTCTCCCACAGCTGATACGGTTCTCCTTGCTCGTTTTCTCGTAAATAAGAATAAAGAACGGAAAGGGATGTTCTCTATATTGAGAATATCCCTTTCCGTTCTTTATTCGATTCTCAGGCCCTATTCCACACGGATACTGCCCGAAGTCGTGGATATGGTCAGCGGCGGCCCGCCGTCGCCCACCCGGCCCGCGGTTTCGTTGCCTCGGCTCTCGCCCCCGTCGGACAGCAGCGGCTGCTCGCAGCGGAGACTGCCCGACACGCTGGACATCCGCAGCTCGCAGCCCTGTCCGGCCGTCAGGCCGAACTGCACCGACCCCGAGGTGGAGTGAACCGACACGCCGCCGGTCAGCGCCGCCCCGGTCACCCGGATGCTGCCCGAGGTGGTTTTCAGGTTCCCTTGGCCGGACAAGCCGGCGGTAAAGGAGACCCCGCCCGATATGCTGTGTACGTCATACTCCAAGCAGGACAAGGTTTCCGCCTGTATCGACCCCGATGTGGTCCGGAGGCTCGCCGTCCCCTGGGTGTTCACGGCGGTCAGCCTGAGCGAGCCGGAAACCGAGTGCGCCGTGAAGCCGCTCTCCGCCGTCACCGGGCCCAAACGCAGGCCCCCCGACGTCGTGGACACCGTGAACCTGCGCCCGTCGAGGCCCGCCTCAGCCCGAATCTCCCCCGAGACCGTGCGCAGCTCCACCTGCCCCCAGACCGGCTTGACGTCCTCCGGCAGAAGGATCTCGCCCGACGCGCTGCTGAGGGCGACATCCCCCCCGTAGCCCGCGGGCAGGTCGATTTCCAAGCGGCTGTTCCAGGTGCCGAAGGAAAAGATGTTTTGCCACCATTTGCGGCTGTCCCGGAGGGAAATGGTCAGGCGGCCGCCGCCCTCGTCGGCCTCAAACGCCTCCTGCCGGTCGGGGTTTCCATACTGCCGCACCGCAATGGTGTCCCCCGGCACCAGGCGCACCACCACATTCTCCGCGATGGCGTTCGCCCCGAAGGCCTCCAACCCCGCCGCCGAATATTGCGCCTCTCTGATCAGCGACGCCTCCGTCCAATTGTTTGACACCCCGATACCCTCCCAAAAATCATTCACTCCCGCCGGGCGGACGAGAAAGTACACCAACACACCCAACAGCAAGAGCCCCAGCAGACCCCAGACAATCGCCCCGAGCAGGATCACCCTATTTTTCATCGGAATTCCTCCATACCCGCCTCAGATACAGCGCCTGCTGGACACACAGCGCAAGCGGGAAGAGAACCCAGGTGATGTCCCAGCGGCCGGTGGCGAAGCTCAGGATCAGGTAAACCGGCGCGCTGGCCGTCCAAAGAATACCCACCGCCAAACCCCGGCGATGACCCGGCTTGGCAAAGGCCAGGTTCACCAGCAGCTGCGCCACCGTACAGGCCGGGAAGATGAGCCAGCCCGGATGCCACGCGTGAAACAGAAACCCGACGCACAGGAAGCACAGCGTCGCCAGCGGCCACAGCAGGGCGGACACCGCCTTCTCCAGTTGCTTGTTCCGGCTGCCGCTGACCATCTGCGCGGTGATTTCCTGGGACATGGTGGTTCTCTCCTCGCCGCTCCGGCTGAAGGTCGTGTACCGCTCCGTTCTGGTGGATACCATGCCATAGACCACCAGCATCGTACCCAGCGCGATCAGGATGAAGAAAATCACACCGCCGAGCTGAGCCGAAACATAACCGACCGCGAGGGCGGTGGCGCCCAGCGCCAGCACATACAGGAAGACGCCGAAGGAGACGAACAGGGCGCGTTTTTGGCGCTGCCGCTCCCAGGAGATCGGATCCGCCGCGTCCAGCTCCCCGATGGCCCGCAGCAGCTCGGTCACGTCTCCGATGCCCGAGATGACATCCTCATAGGCCTCCTCCGGCGAGCGGCCATGGGCCGTCAGATCCTCATATTTGTCCAGACAACCCGCCAGCAATTCCTCCCGCGCCTCCCGCACCCGCCGGGTGTGGGGCGCGTCCTGAAACAGGCCTTCCACATGGGTCTTGATCCTGTCCTTCATCTTACCTCTCCTCCTTTAAACCATTTTCTTGGACAATCAGTTTGGTGATCAGGGCCACAGCTTCGGCCCATTCCCGCCGGTAACGCGCAAAGGCTTCCCGCCCTTCGGGGGTGATGCGGTAATAGCGCCGACGCGCCCCGGTTCGCTCGTCACCCCAATAAAAGGATACACACCCCGCCTCCTCCAACCGGCGGAAGGCCCCATACAGTGTGGCCTCTTTAAGTTCAAAACGGTTTTCAGATTTTTCCTGAATCAACTTGTTGATTTCGTACCCATAACTCTCCCGCTGGGTCAAATGGGCCAGGATGATCATATCCGTGTTGCCGCGAAGCATATCAGACGCGATGGACATGCGCTCAGCCTCCTTTCACGGGTCTCTCCTATGTCCTGTTCTCATAGTAACACAAGATACATCGCCTGTCAATGTACATTTGAAAATAAATTATATTCCATTCTCCATTACCGCGAACTTGACCATACAACGACAAAGGCACCCCACCGCGCAAACGCGGCCGGGATGCCTCTTTTTTGAAACAACGTCCTCGTAGGGAACGGCGTCCTCGACGTCCCGCGGGGAAACGGGGGAACCTCTCCCCCGTTTCCCCGTTAAGGCAAAACACCTCAATAATGCGGTTTATACCGAACCGCCTGCAAGTAATTTTACCGGCAGAATATATTGCCGCTCCATCTCCGCGTTTGGATTTTGAATCCGGAGTAACAATAGGTCGCACATTAGGATAGCGCAGTCCTCGATCGGTTGCGCAATCGTCGTCAGGCGCGCGCAATAATTGCGCACAAGCGCTGTCGCGTCGTAGCCAACGACCTTGATGTCCTCGGGTACTCGCAAGCCGAGCTTTTCCGCTTCATTGATTAACATAATAGCGGTGAGGTCGTCGGTGCAAAAGAAACCGTCCGCGCCGCTCGTTTTGAGTATTGAGGCAATTTGCATCGTTTTCAGCGTGATTGTCTGTCCCGCGCACTTGAACGGCAACGGCGTCCGACCGTTGGCCTCCAGTGTTTGTACATACCCCTCGTACCGCTGATATGTGGGAAGCGTCGGGTTATTGCTACCGGTGATGATGGCGATGTGCTGTGCGCCTGCGGCAAGCAGTGCTTCGGTCGCCAACTTGCCGCCCCCAAAATTGTCGCTGCTGACGATGGGTACGCGCTCGGACAAACTCCGGTCGAACGCGATGATCGGCGCTCCGGTGGCTTCGTATTCCTCGATGTCCGCGTTATGCGTTCCGGTGATGATGCCGTCCACCTTATTGGCGCCGAGCATCCTAAGATACTCGCGCTCTTTTTCCTTGTCCGACTCG
>JAITQI010000161.1 GCA_031289065.1 Oscillospiraceae bacterium | reverse complement strand
ATTTGGCTGTGGTCGGCGCCGACGTAGGCCTTGCCGGTTTCCAGGGAGTCGATGACGGCGGACAGCTCGTCGCCCAGGAAGACGGACACAATGGCCGGGGGGGCCTCGTTGGCGCCCAGACGGTGGTCGTTGCCGGCGCTGGCCACGGTGACCCGGAGCAGGTCTTGATATTCGTCCACGGCGGCGATGACGGCGGTCAGGAACAGCAGGAAGCGGGCGTTTTGACGGGGGGTGTCGCCGGGGTCGAGGAGGTTGACGCCGGCATCGGTGGCCAGGGACCAGTTGTTGTGTTTGCCGCTGCCGTTGACGCCCGCGAAGGGCTTCTCGTGGAGCAGGCAGACCAACCCATGGCGGGCGGCGACGCTCTTCATGATCTCCATAACCAGTTGGTTGTGGTCGGCTGCGATGTTGCTGACCTCAAAGACGGGGGCCAATTCGTGCTGGGCGGGGGCGACCTCGTTGTGTTTGGTTTTGGCGGGGATGCCCAGTTTCCACAGCTCGATGTCCAGGTCCTTCATATAGGCCGAAACGCGGGGTTTGATGACGCCGAAATAGTGGTCTTCCAGTTCCTGTCCCTTGGGCGGGCGGGCGCCAAACAGGGTGCGGCCGCAGTACACCAGGTCGGGGCGTTTCTGGTAGAAGGATTTGTCGATCAGGAAATACTCCTGCTCCACGCCCACGGTGGTGTTGACCCGTTTGACCTCGGTGTCGCCGAACAGCCGCAGAATGCGCACGGCCTGCTCGTCCAGGGCCTCCATGGAGCGCAGGAGGGGGGTTTTCTTGTCCAGCGCCTCGCCGCTGTAGGAGCAGAAGGCGGTGGGGATACACAGGGTGCCGTCCTTAATAAAGGCAAAGGAGGTGGGGTCCCAGGCGGTATAGCCCCGGGCCTCGAAGGTGGAGCGCAGGCCGCCGGAGGGGAAGCTGGAGGCGTCCGGCTCGCCCTTGACCAGTTCTTTGCCGGAAAACTCCACAATGGCCGCGCCGCCCGCCGTCGGCGAGAGGAACCCGTCGTGCTTCTCGGCGGTGATGCCGGTCATGGGCTGGAACCAATGCGTGAAGTGTGTCGCGCCGTTTTCCACGGCCCAGTCCTTCATGGCGTGGGCCACGGCGTTGGCCACGTCGAGGTCAAAATGCGTCCCGGCGTCGATGGTGCGCTTCAGGCTCTTGTAAACCTCCTTGGGCAGCCGCTCGCGCATGACCTTGTCATTGAAGACCATGCTCCCGTAAAGTTCCGGCAGTTGACTCATCTTTCTACGCGCCTCCTTGAAATTTTATCGCTTTTTTACCACACAATGGAAAACGCTGCGGACGCCAATCAGTCCGCAGCGCCATTGCCGCGTGGATACAGTATATCGCGGATGAGCGGAAGCTGTCAAGCCCCCGGAGGGCAGAAAATCGGAAGAAAATTGGGAGAGAAAATTTCCGGAAACGATAAAGGCCACTGTTCGCATCCTTCCGAGCAGGGGTTCCGTTTTAGGCGCCCCCTTTCCTTCTTTCTGTGTTTTGCAAGTTTGAAACCTGAAAAATTCATTTTTTCGGCGATTTGATGGCTGCGGATGTCCATTACGCAAGATTGACGGGTGCTGGCTTGTAAAGCGCCCTTGTTTTGGTGGTTGACACCCACTTCCCGAGTAGTGTATACTACTCTTGGCAGTCTATCGAGACAAGTTTTTTGGGGCTATTGATGGGGGTGTTCGGGTGCGGCAGGAGGGCCAGGTCAGGATTCCGTCGGGCTGCGCGGTTGTGGGCGCGATTTCCCGGACGGGCAAGGTGTTTGACGGGGAGCGGATGATACAGTCCATCGCCGTCATGCACGACCGATCCAACGGGTTGGGCGGCGGGTTCGCCGCTTACGGCATCTATCCGGATTACAAAAACTATTACGCGTTTCACCTGTTTTATCAGACGCCGGCGGCCAGGGCCGAGTGCGAGGCGTTTTTGGACAAGCATTTCGACATTATCAACCTGTCCAAAATTCCCACCCGGAAGGTGGCGTCCATCACCGACGAGCCGCTGATTTGGCGCTATTTTGTGATGCCCCTGCCCACCAAGCTGGACGCCAGCCAGTTGGACGACCGGGAGTATGTGGCGCGGTGCGTCATGCGCATCAACTCTCAGATTGAGAACGCCTTTGTGGTGTCCAGCGGGAAGAACATGGGCGTGTTCAAGGCGGTGGGCTTTCCCGAGGACGTGGGCCGGTTTTACCGGCTGGACGAGTACGAGGGGCACTGCTTCACCGCCCACGGGCGTTACCCCACCAACACACCGGGCTGGTGGGGCGGCGCGCATCCCTTCGCCCTGCTGGACTACACGGTGGTACACAACGGAGAGATCTCCTCCTACGACGCCAACCGCCGCACGGTGGAAATGCACGGCTACAAATGTACGCTCCAGACCGACACCGAGGTTATCACCTATATGATCGACTACCTGCACCGCCGGATGAAGCTGACCTTCCCCGAGATCGCCGGGGTCATCGCCGCCTCCTTCTGGCAGACCATCGAGCGCCGCCCGCCGGAGGAACGCGCCGCGTTGGAGTATCTGCGCCGCGCCTTTCCGTCGTATCTGATCACCGGCCCGTTTTCCATCTTGGTGGGCTTTGAGAACGGGCTGTTGGCGCTGGGCGACCGGCTCAAGTTGCGTTCGATGGTGGCCGCCGAGAAGGACGATATGGTTTATTTTTCCAGCGAAGAGGCCGCCATCCGAGCCATAGAGCCGGTGTTGGACAGGGTCTGGGCCCCCAAGGGCGGCGAACCTGTCCTGGTCACGCTGGAACAGGGGGGTTGAGCGTATGCCGGTGGATTATTTTTATCCGGATTATGAAGTTGAACGCAACTACGACAGGTGCATCGTCTGCCGGGTGTGCGAGCGGCAATGCGCCAACAAGGCGCACGAATATTTGGAGACTGCCAACAAGATGGTGTGCGACGACGCCAAGTGCGTCAACTGCCACCGTTGCGTCTCTCTGTGCCCTACGCGGTCGCTGAAAATCGTCAAGAGCACCCACACCTTCAAGGCAAACGCCAACTGGAGCGGCAAGACGATCAAGGAGCTCTACCACCAGGCCGAGAGCGGCGGCGTGCTGCTGTCGAGCATGGGCAATCCGGAGCCATTCCCGGTCTATTTTGACAAGCTGCTCATCAACGCCTCGCAGGTGACAAATCCCTCCATCGACCCGCTGCGGGAGCCGATGGAGATACAGACTTCCCTGGGGCCCAAGCCCAAAGCGGTGGAGCGGGACGCGAAGGGCCGGATTGTCAACAACTTGGGGCCCCAGATTCAGCTCAATCTGCCGGTGATGTTTTCGGCCATGAGCTACGGGTCGATCAGTTACAACGCCCACGAATCGCTGGCCCGGGCCGCCGCTGAGCTGGGCATTCTCTACAACACCGGCGAGGGCGGCCTGCACGAAGACTTCTACAAGTACGGCCCGCACACTATCGTCCAGGTGGCCTCCGGCCGCTTCGGCGTACATAAGGACTATTTGGAGAGCGGCGCGGCCATTGAGATCAAGATGGGCCAAGGGGCCAAACCGGGCATCGGCGGGCATCTGCCGGGGGCCAAGACGGTGGGCGACGTATCCCGCACCCGGATGATTCCGGCGGGTTCGGACGCCATCTCCCCCGCCCCTCACCACGACATCTACTCCATTGAGGATTTGCGCCAGCTGGTGTACTCACTCAAAGAGGCCACCGAGTGGAAAAAACCGGTCATCGTCAAAATCGCCGCCGTACACAATGTGGCGGCCATCGCCAGCGGCATCGCCCGCAGCGGCGCGGATATTCTGTCCATCGACGGCTTCCGGGGCGGCACCGGGGCGGCCCCCACCCGCATTCGGGACAATGTGGGCATCCCCATCGAACTGGCCCTGGCCAGCGTGGACACCCGTCTGCGGGACGAGGGCATCCGGGACGACATCTCCGTCGTGGTGGGCGGCAGTATTCGCTCCAGCGCCGACATCGTCAAGGCGATCGCCCTGGGGGCCGACTGCGTGTATATCGGGACGGCCGCCCTGCTGGCGCTGGGCTGTCATCTCTGCCGGAGCTGTCACTCCGATCTGTGCAACTGGGGTATCGCCACCCAGAACCCGGAGCTGGTCAAGCGCCTCAACCCCAACATCGGGTACAAGCGGCTGGTCAACCTGCTGACCGCTTGGGGGCACGAGATCAAGGAGATGATGGGGGGCATGGGCATCAACTCCATCGAGGCGCTGCGGGGCAACCGACTGATGCTGCGGGGTGTGGGGTTGAGCCGCCCCGAACTGGACGTGCTGGGCGTCAAACACGCGGGCGAATAAACATGCGATCACTAAAAGATGGGAAGTGTTTTGCGTATGATCACCGCCGTGGTGGGGATCAACTGGGGGGACGAGGGCAAGGGACGCATTGTTGACCTGTTCAGCGCCGGATCGGGGATTGTGGCCCGTTATCAGGGGGGCAACAACGCCGGACACACGGTGGTCAACGACCAGGGGAAGTTTGTCCTCAATCTGCTCCCGTCGGGCATTTTTCGCCCCGAGACGCTCAATGTGATGGGCGGCGGCATGGTCATCGACCTGGAGCATTTGTGGGGGGAGATCACCGCGCTGACCAAACGGGATGTGGCCGTCACGCCGGACAACCTGAAAATCAGCGAGAAGGCCTTCATCTGTATGCCCTATCACAAACAGCTGGACGTGTTGGAAGAGACCCGCCTGGGGGCCTTCAAGCAGGGTTCCACCCAGCGGGGTATCGCCCCGGCCTACGCCGACAAGTATTACCGCAAGGGCCTGCGACTGGGCGATCTGCTCGACCCGAGCACTCTGCGGGGCAAGGTGAAGACGGCGGTGGACTGGAAGAACCTGACCGTGGCGAAGGGCTATGGGGCCGAAGCGCTGACCGTGGACGGCGTGATGGCCTGGCTGGGCACCTTCGGCGGGCCGCTGCTGCCCTATATCGCGGACACCGACGCGCTGATGGAGTCGGCGGCTGAAGGGGGTCAGCAGATTTTGCTGGAGGCCCAGTTGGGTGCCCTGCGGGATATCGACTTCGGCATCTACCCGTACACAACCTCCTCCTCCGCGCTGGCGGCTTACGCGCCCATCGGCGCGGGCATTCCCGCCCGGCGGATAGACAGGGTTGTGGGGGTCATCAAGGCCTATTCCAGCAGCGTGGGCGGCGGGCCCTTTGTCTGCGAGTTCTCCGGGGGGGAGGCCGAAAAGCTGCGCGAGGCGGGCCACGAATACGGGGCGGCCACTGGGCGGCCCCGCCGGGTGGGCGGTTTTGACGTGGTGGCTTCCCGGTACGGGGTTCGGGTGCAGGGGCCCAGCGAGCTGGCCCTGACCAACCTGGACGTGCTGAGCATCTATGACCGCATTCCGGTGTGCGTGGCCTATGAAGTGGACGGCGAGGTGACGACGGCGTTCCCGTCGGGTAGCCGGCTGGAGCGGGCCAAGCCGATTTACGAATATTTAGAAGGGTTCCACACCGATATCACCGGCTGCCGCGCCTTTTCCGATCTGCCGGCGGCGGCGGCGGACTATGTGGCGTATATCGAAAAAGCGATGGGTTGCCCGATCACAACTGTGTCGGTGGGGCCGGAGAGAAACGCTTACTTTGTGCGATGACAGAGGACAGATAACGGAGACGGAAGACGGGGATTGGGGACGGACGACGTTTTCTGATTTCTGAACGGGGGTACGGGTTTTGAAACGGGTGTACGTCAATGAGAAGTGGTGCTTGGGGTGCCATTTGTGCGAGTATTACTGCGCCTTTGCCGCCATGGGGGAAACCGATATGGCCCGGGCGCTGAAGGATGTTAAAATTCGGCCCAAAATCCGGGTGGAAGGGCAGAACACCGTCAGCTTCGCCGTGGCCTGTCGGCATTGCGACGACGCCCTGTGCGTCAAGGGCTGCTTGACCGGTGCGCTGACCAAGACGGACGGCGTGGTCACCATCGACCACGACAAGTGTATCGGTTGCTTTACCTGTGTGCTTTGTTGCCCCTTTGGGTCGCTGTCTCCCACCGAGGAC
>JAITQI010000074.1 GCA_031289065.1 Oscillospiraceae bacterium | reverse complement strand
GGGCGTTGCCCCAGGCTGTTTTTATTTTTCGCGTTATTTCGCGTACTCAATATGTCTGGTTTCCCGCACCAGATGTACCTTGATCTGACCGGGATAGTCCAGATCATCCTCGATCTTTTTGGCCAACTCCCGGGACAGCAGCACCATCTGATCGTCGGAAATTTCCTCGGGCTTGACCATGATGCGGATTTCGCGGCCCGCCTGAATGGCGAAGGATTTTTCCACACCGGCGAAGGTGTTGGCCAGCTCCTCCAACTTCTCCAGACGTTTGATATAGTTTTCCAAATTCTCCCGCCGGGCTCCCGGCCGGGCGGCGGACACCGCGTCGGACGCCTGCACCAGGCAGGCGATCACCGTCGTGGGATCCACATCCCCATGGTGGGCCTGAATGGCGTGGATGATCTCGTTGTTCTCCTTGTACTTGCGCGCCAGGTCCACGCCGATGGTGACGTGGGAGCCCTCCACCTCGTGGTCGATGGACTTGCCGATGTCATGGAGCAGACCGGCCCGCTTGGCCAGGTTGACGTCCACGCCCAACTCGGCGGCCAGCGTCCCGGCGATGTGGGCCACCTCTAAGGAGTGGCGCAGGACGTTCTGCCCGTAGCTGGTGCGGTAGCGCAGACGGCCCAGCAGGCGGACAAGCTCGGGATGCAGACCGTGAACACCGGCCTCGAAGGTGGCCCGTTCGCCCTCGGCCTTGATGGTGGCGTCCACCTCTTTTTTGGCTTTCTCCACCATTTCCTCGATGCGGGCCGGGTGGATGCGTCCGTCGGCGATAAGTTTTTCCAGGGAGATGCGGGCCACCTCCCGGCGCACCGGATCAAAGCAGGACAGGGTGATGGCCTCCGGCGTGTCGTCGATGATGAGATCGACGCCGGTCAGGGTTTCCAGGGTGCGGATGTTGCGGCCCTCGCGGCCGATGATGCGCCCCTTCATTTCGTCGTTGGGCAGCGGCACCACACTGACCGTGGCTTCGCTCACATAGTCGGCGGCGCAACGTTGCACAGCCTGGGAGATATACTCCCGGGCTCGTTCGTCGGCCTCGTCCTTGAGCCGGGCGTCAATTTCCTTGAGCTTGAGCGCCGCCTCGTGGGTGACCTCGGTCTCCAAATTTTTGATCAGATAGGCTTTGGCCTCTTCGGCGGTGAAGCTGGAAATGCGCTCCAGCACCTCCATTTGGCCCTTCTTGAGCCGGTCGGCCTCGGCCCGGACGGCCTCGGCGTCCTGAAGTTTTTTGCTCAGAAGCTCCTCTTTTTGCTCCACGGTGTCGTGCTTGCGATCCAGTGATTCCTCTTTTTGCTGTAAACGGCGCTCCTGTTTTTGCAGTTCCTGCCGCCGTTCTTTGACCTCTCGGTCGTGCTCGACGCGGTTCTTGTGAATTTCTTCTTTGGCTTCCACCAATGCCTCTCTCTTTTTGGCCTCGGCACTTTTTATGGCGTCATTGATGATACGGCGCGCCTCGTCTTCGGCGCTTTGGATCTCTTTTTCAGCCACATTTTTGCGATAGGCAAAACCGGCGTAAAACCCCAGGGCAATGCCGGCCAGAGCGGTCACGATGGGAATAATGATATCCCACACGTCGCAGAGTACACCTCCACACTCAGTTCAAGTATGATGTTTTCATATCACACCGTCTTTCCCCAAAAAGCGTCCCCCGGGGAAATCGGCATATCAATCTCATCATCTTATTTATTTTATCTGCCTTGACTGCTTTTGTCAAGAGTGAAGCCGGAGAAAATGAAGAATGAAAAATGAATCCCCCCAAAAAAGACCCCCCGTCCCATCATAGGGGACGGGGGTGTTCTTTTTTTGGGAAGGGTTATTCTTTTTTGAGGGGACGGGATGTCGAAGATGCCATCCCTACAAAGAATGAAAAATTCTTCATTCTTAATTTTTAATTCGCCGCGCTCGACGCCGCGTCCGCCGGGGCGAACTGGCTGTTGTACAGCTCCGCGTAAAACCCGTCCTGGGCCAGCAGACCCTCGTGGGTGCCCTGCTCCACAATGTCCCCGTCGCGCATGACCAGAATCAGGTCGGCGCCCCGGATGGTGGACAGCCGGTGGGCGATGATAAACGACGTCCGCCCCCGCATGAGGTTGTCCATGGCCTTTTGGATGAGCAGCTCGGTGCGGGTGTCCACGTTGCTGGTGGCCTCGTCCAGGATGAGAATATCCGGGTCGGACAGGATGGCCCGGGCGATGGTGAGAAGCTGTTTTTGGCCCTGGGAGACGTTGCTGGCCTCCTCGTTGAGCACCATGCCGTACCCGTCGGGCAGGGTGCGCACGAAGTGATCCACCTGGGCGGCCCGGGCGGCGGCTTTGACCTCCTCGTCGGTGGCGTCCAGCTTGCCGTAACGGATGTTGTCGGCGATGGTGCCGTTAAAGAGCCAGGTGTCCTGGAGCACCATGCCGAACAGGTTGCGCAGCTCGTCCCGCTTGAACAGGCGGATGTCGTGCCCGTCCACGGAAATGGAGCCCTTGTTCACGTCGTAAAAGCGCATAAGCAGCTTGACGACGGTGGTCTTGCCCGCGCCGGTGGGGCCGACGATGGCCACCTTGCGGCCGGGGGCCACCTGGGCGCTGAAGTCCCGGATGACGGTTCTGTCGGGCAGATAGCCGAAGCTCACATGGTCGAAGGCCACGCCCCCCTCGATGTGCGCCTGCCCCGGCAGGGCGGGGACGTCGGCTTTGGCGGCGGTCAGGGCGTCGGGGGCGTCCGCCGGTTCGTCGGCCTCGCCCAGGAAAGCGAAGACCCGCTCGGCGGCGGCGGCGGTCTGCTGGAGGACATTGGAGATGTTGGCCACCTGGGAGATGGGCTGGAGGAAGGAGCGCACATACTGGATAAACGCCTGAATGTCCCCCACCGTGACCAGCTTTTGCACCGCCAGCCAGCCGCCCATAATGCACACGGCCACGTACCCCAGGTTGCCGATGAAGCCGGTGATGGGCATCATCATGCCGGACAGGAAGTTGGCCTTCCAGGCCGACTTGTACAGGGAGCCGTTGTATTCATCAAACGCCGCCTGGGAGGACGCCTGCCCGTTGAAGGACTGCACCACCACATGGGCGCCGTACATCTCCTCCACATGGCCGTTGACGTGGCCCAGATAGGCCTGTTGGTTCTTGAAGTGCTTCTGAGAGGCCCCCACAATGCCCAGCACCACCGCCAGCGACACTGGGATGACGCACAGTGCCACCAAGGTGAGCTGCCAGCTGATGGTGAACATCATGATGATGATGCCCACGATGGAGGTCAGCGACGTGATGATCTGGGTCAGGCTCTGGTTGAGGGTCTGGTTGATGGTGTCCACGTCGTTGGTGATGCGGGAGAGAACCTCTCCGTGGGTGGTGGTGTCGTAATAGCTCAGGGGGAGGAGGTGGATTTTGTCGTCGATGTCCCGGCGCAGGCTGTAGGTCACGTCGTTGGTGACCCGGGACATGACCCACCCCTGGATATAGGACAGCAGCGCGCTGCCCACATACAGCGCCCCCGTCCACAGCAGGATGCCGCCGATCACGCCGAAATCGATGCCCCCCGTGCCGGTGATGGCGCCCATCAGGCCGTTGACCATCTCGTCGGTGGCCCGGCCCAAAATCTTGGGCCCGAAAATCATGGCCGCGGTGGAGGCCACCGCCAGCACCCAAACGAACAGCACCGCCGCCTTGTAGCGGCCCAGGTAGGCGATGAGTTTTTTCATGGTGCCGCCGAAGTCCTTGGGCTTCTCACCCCGCATCATCTCCGCCGCCGGGCCGCCCCCCATGGGCCCCCCCGCCGCCGGGGCTGAGCGCCGCGGCGCTCGGGGCTTTCTTTCCGCTCACTCATGCCAATTCCTCCTTCGACAGCTGGGATGAAGCGATTTCATAGTATTGCGGACAGGATTTGAGCAGTTCGCGGTGGGTGCCCTGCCCCACAATCCGCCCCTCGTCGAGCACGATGATCCGCTCGGCGTCCATGATGGTGCTGACCCGCTGGGCCACCAGCAGCACGGTGCCGCCGTCAACCGTCGCCCCCAGGGCGCGGCGCAGAGCGCGGTCGGTTTTGAAGTCCAGGGCGGAGAAGCTGTCGTCAAACAGGAAGACCTCCGGCTTTTTGGCCAGCGCCCGGGCGATGGACAGCCGCTGTTTCTGCCCGCCGGACACATTTGTGCCCCCCTGGGCGATGTCGGTCTGGTAGCCCTCTTCCTTTTCGGTGATGAACTCGGCGGCCTGGGCCACGGTGGCGGCGGCCTCCATGTCGGCCTCCGAAATGTCGGGCGCCCCGTATTTGAGGTTGGAGGCGACGGTGCCCGACAGCAGAACCCCCTGTTGCGGCACATAGCCGATGCGCTGGCGCAGGTCGTTCCGGGCGGCCTCCCGGATGTCCAGCCCGTCCAGCCGCACCTGCCCGCCGGTCACGTCGTAAAAGCGCAGCAGGAGATTGGCGATGGTGGACTTCCCCGAACCGGTGGAGCCGATGAAGG
Organism: Oscillospiraceae bacterium; assembly: GCA_031289065.1. Lineage (GTDB taxonomy): Bacteria > Bacillota > Clostridia > Oscillospirales > UBA929 > JAIRTA01. The sequence goes on along the minus strand of JAITQI010000074.1, from coordinate 4,078 downwards.
CCACCGTCTGCCCGGGCAGAGCGGTGAAGGTGATATCGTGAAGGGCGTCTTCCTCGGCCCCCTCGTAGCGGAAGTTTACGTGCTCGAATTCCACCAACCCCCGCTTGCCCCCGTCGAAGGTCTTCGGCTGCTCCGGGTCCCGGATGGTCGGCTCGGTGGCCAGCACCTCGGCGATGCGGGCGGCGGCGGCGGCGGCGCGGGGCACGAAGATGAAGATCATGGAGATCATCAAAAAGCTCATGATCACCTGCATGGCATACTGGATGAAGGCCATCATATCGCCCACCCGAATGGCGGCGTCGGCGATCTGATGCGCCCCCGTCCACACGATAAACAGGGACACCCCGTTCATGATGAGCATCATCACCGGGAACATGACCACCATGACCCGGTTGACAAACAGGCTGGTTTTAGCCAGGTCGCCGTTGGCCTCGGCGAAGCGCGCTTTCTCGTGGGCCTCCGCCCCGAAAGCCCGGATGACCATCAGGCCGCTTAGGGACTCCCGGGAGACCAGGTTGAGTTTGTCCACCAGCTTCTGCATGATTTTGAATTTGGGCATGGCCACCACAAAAACGATCAGCATGAGCCCCAGCAGCAGCACACAGGCCAGCCCCAGAATCCAGGCCATGGAGGCCGACTTGCGCACCGCCATGATAACGCCGCCGGTGACCATGATGGGCGCGTAAAACAGCAGACGCATACCGAAACCGAGGAACATCTGGATTTGGGTGATGTCGTTTGTCGAGCGGGTGATCAGGGAGGCGGTCGAGAATTTGTCAAACTCGGCGTTGGAGAAGGCGCTGACCTTGGCGAACACCGCCCGCCGCAAGTCCCGCGCCACCCCCGCCGCGATGCGGGAGGCGAAGAAACTCACCAGCACCGTGGCCAGCCCGCCGCCCAGCGCGATGAGCAGCATGAGCAAACCGATGTGGATGATATAGCCCGACTGCATCCCGCCGAGGTCCGCGCCCAGCTCCGCATAGAAGGCCCGGGACAGCGTGAGGCCGCTCTGGGCGATGAGCATGGGATCGGCTTCGGCGGCCGTGTCATGGGCGGCCAGCAGCGCCGCCGGGGGCAGTTGGGACAGGACGGGCTGAAGACCACGCCAGAGCAGGGCAATGTCCAGATCCTCGGCCTCGGCCCCCTCGGCCATCAGACCGCCGGACGCGCCGCCGGATTGGGCCTGCATGTCCCGCACCATGGTGAACAGCGCCCAGGTGGCCGTCCCAAAGGCCTCGTCCAGCTCGGCCTGGTTGGTGTCGTCGCGCAGGAGGAGGAAGGTGCCCCCCGCCTTGGGGTAGCGGTCTGTGTACGGCACCCCGTTCTCGTCGGCGTCGGCGGCGATCACCTCGACGTAGGCGCGGTCAACCAACGCCTTTTCGTCGTCGTTCATGAAAAAGCGCAGCAGGGCCACGCCCTCCCAGCTGAGGGCTTCGGGGGCGGCGTGCTCCACGCCGCTCTGCTGAATGCCCACGTTGACGATGTCCGACATATAGTTGGGCAGGTTCAGGTCGCACAGCGCCTGCCCGAACAGCAGGGCGATGACCAACAGCATACCGGTCACAAAGGGCTTGAGATATTTGAACAGCTTTCGCAAATTGTTCAGTCCTTTCAGAATTCAAATAAAGAAAGCAAAGGGGAAAAACGGCCTATCAGTGTCTGTCCTCTGTCTTCTGTCCCCTGTCTTCTTCTTTGCTTGAGAGCTCCTCCAGAATGGCGGTCACCCGGCCGAAGAGGCGGATGAACGCTCGGGTGTCCTCTTCGCCCAGCCGCTCGACAATCAGCCCCAGGGTCCGGTTGACGTAGTTCTGGGAACGGGCGAGGAGAGCCTCCCCCTCGGCGGTCAGGGTGATATTGATTTTGCGGCGATCCCCAGGGGCGATGGCGCGAACCAGCAGGTGATTGCGCTCCAACGTCCCCAGCATTTGCGAGACGGCCGGCATGGAGACGTCAAGCTGCTCCCGCAGCAGGGAGACGTTGACGCAGGAAGGGGGATGGGCGGCCCCGGCCTGGCCGGTCAGCAGGGCGATGTTGTGCAGCAGGAAGAATTCCGCGTGGGACAGGGCCATGTCCGCCGGGAAACGGGTGTGGAGTTTTTTCAGCCCGGCGAAGGCGACGACCAGCTGTTCGGTCAGAGAGGGCTCCAAAATAGTTCACCTCCAAAATTATTTAGAAAGATTAACAATTAACAATTGGAAGGATTATAACAGCCACCCGAACAAAACACAAGGGGGAAACTGTAAACAAATAGTGAACGAGCGGGCTCAAAACAAATCCCATCCCATCACAGGTCCCATCCCCACCGCGAAGTCGCCGCCATGTTTCATTTTGAAGCCCCGCCGCCCGCCGCCGCCGTCGAAGTGAGCGCCCAGCATGGCCGCGAAATGCGCCCGCGCCGCTTGCATCCGCTCAAAGGTCTCCCCGTCGTCCGCCCCGACGTTTTTCTGCAGCGCGGCGATCATACGGTCGAGGTAGGCCCCGAACGCCGCCTGTTCCTCGCCGGACAGGCAGGCGAAAATATCGGTCGGGTCGGCGGCCTCGGGGGGTTCCTCCCCCCGGCCCTTGTCCGTGAGGGTGACAAGCATGATCCGCTTGTCCTGGGCGGCGTGTTCCCGGGTGACATAGCCGCTTTTTTCCAGCTTGGAGAGCAGCTCGTTCAGCGAGGAAACCGCGATCCCCAGCAGATAGGACAAATCCCGGGTGCTGATGCCGTCCTTCATCTTCAGCACGGCGAGAATCCGCCCCTGCCCCCGGGTGGTGTCCGCCATGGGGCCGCCGCCGGCGCAGCCGCGCATATGCCGCCTGTGCAGCAGCCATTGGAGCCGAGCCATCTTTTCGAACAACTCGCGGTTCATAGAAAAAACCTCCTGAAAAATTATTTTACGGTACCGTCAAAAACATTGTAGACGGTACCGTTTGATTTGTCAAGCGGTTTTGACAGGTACAGTAAAAAAGTTTTCGCCATCCCGCGCCAAGCCTGGCGGGCAGCCGTCACAGTGCCAGCCCCAACAGGTCGTCAAGCACCTGAACCGTCGGGTCGAAACCCCGCAGCCGCAAGACGTGTACGGCGTCGTCGGGCAGAGCGCGGCGAAGAGTCAGGCCGACGATCTCGGTGTCCTCAACCCCCGCCCCCAACCGGGCGGCCTCCCGTTCCGCCGCCCGCAGCACAAGAAGCGGCGGGGCGGCGTCTATGTCAACCAAGTTGCAGGAGACCTGGGCGCGGCCCCGGCTGGCCAGATACAGGCCCAGCGCCTTGACGCCGGGCAGGCCCCCGTCCCGCTGGCGGATAGCCCGGGCGATCCGTCGGGCGACGTCCGCGTCGGCGGTGTCCAGCGTCAGATTGAAGGCCAAAAGCGGCGGACGGGCCCCCACGGCGGTCGCCCCGGCGGTGGGATGCGCGAACGCGCCCCCGAAGTCCGGCGTCCAGCCGGGGGTGTTGACCTTGTCAAACAGACCCTCGAAGCCGCCCCGCCGGATGTCGGCCAAATTTTGCCGGTGGGGGGCCGAGGCGGCCTGCTCGTACAGAAAAACCGGCACCCCCGCTTCCCGCCAGATACGCGCCCCCGCCCGCCGGGCCAGGGCCGCGCAGTCCGCCATCGTCGCCCCTTTCAGAGGCACAAAGGGCACCACGTCCACCGCCCCCATCCGGGGGTGAACCCCCCGGTGCCGGGTCAGGTCGATGAGGCCCGCCGCCGCCCGAACCAGCGCCGCGGCGGCCGTCTCCATCCCCGCCGGAGTGCCCGCCAGCGTGAATACCGTCCGGTTGTGATCCGGATCGGCGTCCCGGTGCAGCGCCCGGCAGCCCGGAATCCCCGCCACGGCGCCCCACAGCAGGTCAATCACCCCGACGTCCCGCCCCTGACTGATATTGGGGACGCATTCGATCAAAGGTTCCATAAAACACACACTCCAGACAATAAAAGGAAGAGGGCGAGCGGAAAATCGTCCCCAGGGAAATGTCGCCCCCGCCCCCAGAGTACTTCTTTCCCGTGCGCCTGTCAAGCGCTTTCCCCCTCGCGGCAGGTTCAAGGTGATTCTTCCCCGCAATTGTGGTATACTAAGAGGCAAATCGTCCGCT
>JAITQI010000057.1 GCA_031289065.1 Oscillospiraceae bacterium | reverse complement strand
GGGGTTGAGGGCCTCCTGCAAGCGGCGGTTTAAGTAAATGGTGCCGGCCAGGCCCTTGCGGGTGGGAGACAGCACCTGAATCTGAGAGGCCGGGATGCCCATTTTATCCGGCAGCCGGGCGGCGCACAGTTCCAGGATGGTGTCCACCGCCGCCTGGGGGTCCCGCCGGGCCAGGAAAAAAAAGTCCCCTGTGTTTTGCCTCAGGTCGCTCAGGGTGCCGCTGTTGATCTCATGGGCCCGGAGGATGATATGGCTCTCCCGGGCTTGGCGGAAAATTTCCGTCAGGTGCACCGCGGGCACCCGCCCGCTGCGGGCCAGGTCGGACAGCACATGCCCCGGCCCCACCGAGGGCAGCTGATCCGGGTCGCCCACCAACACAAGGCGGGCCTTGGGGGGCAGCGCCGCCGTCAGCGCCCGCATGAGCTGAATGTCCACCATGGACATCTCGTCCACCACCAGGGCGTCGCAGCGCAGGGGATCCTCCTCGTCGTGGGAGAAGCGCTGCTGGCCGGTCTCCGGGTCGAAAACAACCTCCAACAGGCGGTGTATGGTTTGCGCCTCCCGTCCGGTCAGCTCCTGCATCCGCTTGGCCGCCCGGCCAGTGGGGGCCGCCAGGGCGCACTTGAGATCCATGCGGTCAAAGAGGGCCAAAATGCCCCGGAGGGTGGTCGTCTTTCCGGTGCCCGGGCCGCCGGTCAGCAGGATCACCTGGTGGCCCGCCGCCAGGGCGAGGGTTTCCTTTTGGGCGGGGGCGTAGACCACACCCAGCTCGGTTTCAATCTCATCCAGCCACTGGGTCAGTTTTTTGGGTTGGGGCTGGGCCCGGGCCATGTCGATCACCCGGGCAGCCACCGCGCATTCGGCCTCATACAGCGCCGTCAGATAGCAGACCGGCCGTTTGCCGCCCTCTTCCCGGACGAGGCCGTCCTCTTCGCTCAGGTCGCGGATGGCGGCGAGGGCATCCTCCGGTTCGGCGTCGATGAGGGCGCACACCGCGCCGGCCAGCTTGTCCTCCGGGAGGTAGACATGGCCGTCGGCGGCGTTGAGCATGAGCTCATACAGCACGGCGGCCCGGACACGACGGGGGTCGCCCCCGTCAAAGGCCAGTGCGGCGGCCAACTGATCCACCGCCGAAAAGTCCACCGCGAAAGGCTCGGCCACCAGCAGGTAGGGATCCTCCCGCAGGGCCTCCACCGCCTCTCGGCCGTACATCTCGCTGAGTTTGACCGCCAGCTGGAGGGGCAGTTTATGCAGGCACAGGAACTCCATCAGGCGGCGGACGTTGTTCTGCCGGGCGAAGGTGTCCCCAATCTGGGCCGCCCGGCGGGCGGTGATGCCCGGCACTTCGGATAGACGCTGGGGGTCGTCGGCCATGACGGCCAACGTCTGGGCTCCGAAGTGGTCCACCATCTTCTGGGCCGTAACCGGGCCGATGCCCTCCACCACGCGGGAGGCCAGGTATTCCCGGATGGCGGCGGTCTCCTCCGGAAGGGTTCGCAGCAGGCTGTCGGCCAGGAACTGTTCGCCGAAACGGGCGTGATTGCTCCAACGGCCCGCCGCCTCCACCCGTTCGCCGGGGGCGGGATCGGGGGCCGTCCCCACCACGACGGCGTCGCCCCCGTCGGTCAGGGCGACCTTGAGAACGCTGTAACCGTTGCGGGGGTTTGTGAAGGTGACTTCTGTCACCCGGCCGGTCAGCGTGACGGGTTCCCTGTCCTGCGGCATGAGCGCCTCTCCCTTATCCGATTCGCGAATCTTATAGGTTTCCCAGGGTGCCCCACACCTCTCCGTTCTCCCAGAGGGCGAGGGTGGGATCCGCCCGCCGCAGGCTGTCGATAACGGCGCGGGTCTCGGGGGGCAGCGCCTCTCCGGCGACAATCACCCGAAGGTCGGTCATGCCCCAGCCCCGGAGCCAATCGATCTGGCGCACCGTTCGCAGCAGGACGTCCGGCCCGCTGTCGGCCCGGAGCACCGCGTACACCGGAGCGGTGACGCCGTTTGTCCGCAAAAGTCTTCCGGCCAGCATCCGAACCAGCACCGTCGCCCCGACGGCGGCCAGCAACCCAACAATCATGGTGAAAATATCCGACATGACGCGCACATCCCTTTTTGCCTTTTTTCCAGGATATGCCCGCGAGCCGCCGGAGGTTCCGGGGAAACGGTCACGTTATGGCCCGGATTCCGTAAGTGATACCGTAAGACAGCAGACACACCGCGGCGGCCGCTGTGACCACCCCGGCCGCGGCGGAGATCAGGGCGTTTTTCAGACGCATGTTGAGCATCGCGGCGATGAGAGCCCCGGTCCACGCGCCGGTGCCCGGCAGGGGGATAGCCACGAAGATAAACAGCCCGATGATTTCGTATTTGCTCACCGAGCCCGCCTTGTTCAGCGCCCGTTTTTCCAGGCTGTAGACCATCCCGGCCAGGCGGTTGTGATCCTTGAGCCATTTGAAGACCCGCCGGGCGTAGACCACGATGAAGGGCACCGGCAGCATGTTGCCCAGCACGGCGGCGATAAAAGCCAGATGCCAGGGCAGCCCCGCCGCCGCCGCGATGGGGATGGCCCCCCGCAGCTCGATGATCGGGATCATGGAGACAAAGAAGGTCATGACGAACTGCCCCAGGGGGGGCAGCCCGGTGAGCCATTCGCCCAGGTCGCGGATTACTTGGCCCAGCATGGCGCGGCCCTCCCTCGGTCGGATGATTGTGTATCAGTTTATCACATCGGGGCTATCTTAACAATCCCCTAACACGCTTGTAGAGCAAAAAGGTGATCAGCGCGTTGCCGAAGGCCTTGATGGCGTTGAAGGGCAGGATGGCCGGAAGGATGAGGGGCATGACCTCGCTGACCGCACGTCCGGTGTACAGCGGCGTGAAAATCAGGTTGAGCGGGATCATGACGACCGTCATGGCCGCCGCGCCGCAGACCAGCGCCAGGATCGCTCTCTTGAAGGACTTGCTGCGTCTGTACAGCAGGGCGGATACGACCACCAGCGTGCCGGACGCCAAGAAGTGCATCAGCGCGCCGATCCAGCCGCCCGCGCCGCCGAAGACCAGCTCCTGCAGGGCGGCCGTGACCGCCACCAGCGCCAGCCCCCACCACGGTCCGAAGGCGAAGCCGCCGATGAGCAGCGCGACGTCGGCCGGGTCGTATTTTAGGTACGGGGCGGCGGCAAGGATGGGAAACTGGAGCAGCCCGGCGGCCACGACCGCCATCGCCGCCAACGCGCCCAGCTTGACCAGGCGTGAGAGTTCTTTGCTTTTCATGTAAAACGCCCCTTTCTCATGGGGGCAACACAAAGGCCGCCCCACGCATCGGTTGCGGGACGGCTTACAAGACGCAGGCCGACCTTCTTCCATCCAGACTGTCGGAAGCACACCGCTTCCACTGTCGGCACCGGAATCGCACCGGTTCAGCGCCTGGCCCCCGAAGGGACGGCCGCGCTCGCGGGCTTGCGGCCCGCCTTCAGGCCGCTCACCGCCGGTGGGGACTTTCACCCCGCCCCGAAGATTGCGTTTTTCATTATACACCGAATGGCGACGGGGCGCAAGAGGGGGAGGCCCTTCGAAAAAAATCCGCCAAAATCTTATCATTTGCAAAAAAGTGATTGCTTTTCACGGTGTGATGGATTATAATTATGCCAAACGAACAAGGAGGACGCGCTATGAAACATCCCGCCAAGCTGATTGCCATCGTTCTGGTCTCGCTGGCCGCCATCGCCGCCGTGGCCTTTATGGCCATCCGTTATATGGATGTGCTGCAAAAACAGTTTGAGTTCCTGCGCAACCTGCTCGCCAAACACCGGGACGGCGTGCACGGTTGTTGCGACGACGAATTTGACGACGATGACGACGATGATGACGATGATGACGACGACCACGGTTGCCACCCCCATCATCACGACGGCGACGAGAGCCACTTCCCCGAGCCGGATTCGTTCGGCCACGACGAACTGAGATTTTAGGTTGAGAAAAAACCGCCGGGGTAATGCCCCGGCGGTTTTTTGCACCTGTCAAAAAACCGTAATATTTTGACAACCTTAACGCTTTGGCGGGCACACGCGCCAAAGCTATCGCCTGCGGGCGGGTAACAACACGCGAAAGTGGGGGCTCGCCGCCCCCCTTTCACACTATCCCCCCCCGTTCACTGTTTCTCGTGGCGGATTTTTTTGACGGGCTGAAAAGACCGCCGGGGCGTTGCCCCGGCGGTCTTTTCGTACCTATTCATATGACGTAATCCCAGTATTCGTCCTGGACGTGTTCCATTTGGGTGGGCTTCTCCCCGTCGGCTTTGTATTGCAATTCCGGGTTTTTGACGCTCACCCGGGTGCGTTGGGGGACGCTTTTGATCACAAAGGCGTTGGAGCCGACGACCACCCCTTCCCCGATGGTGGTCGCGCCGCCCAGGATGGAGGCCCCCGAGTAAACGGTGACGCGGTCCTCCAGGGTGGGATGGCGTTTGGCGCTGCGAAGCTGCTGCCCGCCCCGGGTGGACAAGGCGCCCAGGGTCACGCCCTGGTAGATTTTCACGTGGTTGCCGATGACGGTGGTCTCTCCGATGACCACCCCGGTACCGTGGTCGAGGAAGAAATGGTGGCCGATAGAGGCCCCGGGGTGTATGTCGATGCCGGTCAGGGTGTGGGCGTGTTCGCTCATCACCCGGGGCATGAGGGGCACCCCGAGCTGGTACAGCTCATGGGCCAGCCGGTGCACCATGATGGCGTACAGCCCAGGGTAGGACAGGATGATCTCGTCGGTGCTGAAGGCGGCCGGGTCGCCGTCAAAGGCGGCGGCGACATCCTTGGACAGCAGGCGGCGGATGTCCGGCAGGCGCTCCAAAAAGGCGTAGACAATCCCCCCGGCCTCCTCGGCGGCGTCGTCAGGGGGGCCGCCTGGCTTGTGGAGCAGGGCGCGGCTCACCTGTTTTTCCAGATTGTAGCTGATGCGTTCCAGCAGCTCCCCCGCGTAATACTCCAGGGAATCCTCCCGGAGACGTTTGCGGGTAAAAAACCCGGCGAACACCAGGTGTCTGAGGTCCTCCAGCGTGTCGAGGACGACCGCCTCGTCGATCTGGTCGTCGCTCTCGATTTTGAGCAGACCGGCCTCCCGCTGATAACTCTTCATCAGCGCGGACACCAGTTTGCGCATGTCCCGCTTGTCCGGCACGGCGTTCCCCTCCCGGTCATTTAGTCATTGATCGGCTTCGCGGACCGAAGGCGCGCAACGGTTTTTTGTCAGTGAGCCAGCGCCAGCAGCGTCTTGACCAGCGCGTCCACTTCCTCGGGCGTGTTGTAGAAGGCCAGGGAGGGGCGAACGGTGCCCTCCAGGCCGAAATGGCGCAGGATGGGCTGGGCGCAGTGGTGCCCGGCGCGGACGGCGATGCCCGCCCGGCTCAGGGCCTGGCCCACATCGGCGACGCCGTACCCGTCGAGGACAAAGGAGAGCACGCTGGCCTTCTGGGCCGCCGTCCCGATGGGGCGCAGACCGGGTACCCGGGCCAGCTCGGCAGTGGCGTAGGTCAGCAATTCGTGCTCGTAGGCGGCGATGTTTTCCATGCCGATGGCGGTCACATAGTCCAGCGCCGCGCCCAGGCCCGCCGCGTCGGCGATGTTGCCGGTGCCGGCCTCGAACTTCTGGGGGGGCTTGTTGTAGACCGTGCGCTCAAAGGTGACGTCGGAAATCATGTTGCCGCCGCCCTGATAGGGTTTGGCCGCCTCCAGCAGCTCGGTTTTGCCGTAGAGGGCGCCGATGCCGGTGGGGCCGAAGACCTTGTGCCCGGAAAAGACGAAGAAATCGGCGTCCAGGGCGGTCACGTTGACCGGCATATGGGAGACCGACTGGGCCCCGTCCACCAGCACGGGAACGCCCCGACTGTGGGCCAAGGCGGTCATCTCCCCCACGGGCAGGACGGTGCCCAGGGCGTTGGACACATGGGCCAGGGAAACGAACCGGGTGCGGCTGTTGAAGAGCTTGGCGTATTCGGAAAACAGAATCTGCCCGGTCTCGTCCACCGGGGCCACCCGCAGCACGGCGCCGGTCTCCTGGGCGATAAGCTGCCAGGGCACGATGTTGGCATGGTGTTCCAGCAGGGTCAGAATGATCTCGTCCCCGGGGGCCAGCAGGGGTTTTACATAGCTCTGGGCCGCCAGGTTGATGCCCTCGGTGGTGCCCCGGACGAAGACGATGTTCTCCGGCCCCGGTGCGCCGATAAAGCGGGCGACGGTCTCCCGGGCGGCCTCATAGGCGTCGGTGGCCCGGGCGGCCAGCACATGGGCCCCCCGATGGACGTTGGAATTCTCATGCTCGTAGAAATAGGTCAGCCGATCGACGACCTGGCGGGGGCGCTGGGTGGTGGCGGCGTTGTCCAGCCAGATGAGGGGTTTGCCCTCCACCCGTTCCGACAGGATGGGAAAGTCGGCCCGGATGCGCTCGAGGGGCACGCCGCCCACCCGAGGCAGCGCCGCGCCGCGCCCCTCCCCTGCCCGCTGATCCTGGGGCCGCCCGGGGGCGGCGTCCAGGGGGACGACCGAGGGGGCGTAAGCCGGGCTGTCCGCCTGGGTGCCCCAGTCCCCGAAATATGGGGCCGCCAATGCCGCCAGTTCGCGCTCGTCCGGCAGTCCGTAAGCTCTGGGGGACAGTTGTGCGTTTGACAGCCCCCCCGCGCCGGACAACGCATCGGACGACGGAAACCAGCTACCTGTAGTCATAATACTCACCCACCTCGACATCCTCCAGCACGGCGAGGGCGTCGTCGGCTAAGATGGCGGCCGAGCAGTACAGCGAGAGGAGGTAGGAGGCCACGCCGTTGTCGTCAATGCCCCGGAAGCGCACCGACAGACCCCGGGACTGTTCCCCGGGCAGGCCCGTTTGGTACAGGCCGATGACGCCGCGCTTGGCCTCGCCGGTGCGCACCAGCAGGATGTTGGTTTTGCCGGCTTGGCTCTTGGGGTTTTTCAGCCCGTCCACAAACAGTTTGTCCGTGGGGATGATGGGGATGCCCCGCCACACGATAAAGTTGCCGCCGTAGAGGTTGGCGGTGATGGGGGGGACGCCCCGCCGGGTGCATTCCCGCTCGAAGGCGGCGACGGCCCGGGGATGAGCCAGGAAGAAGGAGGGCTCCTTCCACACCTTGGTGATCAGCTCGTCCAGGTCGTCCGGGGTGGGGGCTTCGTTCCGGGGCCGGATGCGCTGGCTGTCCGCCGCGTTTTTCAGTAGTCCGTAGCCGTCGTTGTTGATGAGCTGGCTCTCCTGGCGTTCTTTCAGGCTCTCGATGGCCAGGGCGATCTGTTCGCCGATCTGGTCGTAAGGGGCGGAATACACATCGGAAACCTTGGTGTCCACGTTGAGGATGGTGGAGACCGAGTTGAGATGGTACTCCCTGGGCTTGGTCTCGTACTCCACATAGCCCTGGGGGATTTCGATCTTACGGGGATCCTGGCCGCACAGGACGTCGAGGGGGGTGTCTCCCTCAGCCACCTTGTTGACCCGGTAGATACCGGCGGCCAGGCCCTTGAACTCGAGGGCGCGGGTGAGCCAGCGGGGGGTGACGGCGGCAAACTGCGGCGGGGTTTTGGTGACGTCGGCCAGTTGATAGGCCGCCTCTCGGCCCAGGGCGTTCAGGTTTACTTTCTCCGGCATGATTATGAGCCCCTTTCAGATGTTAGATCTTAGAAATCAGAGGTCAGAACGCGGGAGCGGCCCGGGTGGCGCCGCCACGGGTATTCTTCCCTTTTGCCTGTTTTTTAGTATTGGGGAAGGCTGGTGTCTACATCGCGGGCCCAGGCGTTGACGCCGTCCTCCAGGTTGAGCAGCCGCCCCGGGTAACCGGCCTCTTGCAGGGCGCGGATGGCGAAGACGCTCCGTTTGCCGATCTTGCACAGGAACACCGCGTCCACCGAGGGGTCGAGTTCCTCTTGGCGGCGAACCATCTGGCCCAGGGGGATGACCTTCGCGCCGGGGAATTTCACAATGGCCCGCTCGTGAGGTTCCCGGATGTCGATGAGTTGGAGGGGTTCCCCCGCGTCCAGCCGGGCTTTGAGGGCCAGGGCGGTGACGGTCTCCACGGGGCTCTCCTCCCGGGTGGGTTTGAGTCCGCAGAACTGTTCGTAGTCAACCAGCTCATGGATGGTGGGATGGGCCCCGCACAGGGGGCAGGCCGGGTCCTTTTCCAGCTTGAGCTCCCGGAATTTCATGCGCCAAGCGTCAAACAACAGCAGCCGTCCCACCAGGGTGTCCGCGCCGCCCACCAAGAGTTTGATGACCTCTGCGGCCTGAATGTTGCCCACGATGCCGGGCAGAACCCCCATCACGCCCCCCTCCGCGCAGGAGGGCACCAGACCGGGGGGCGGCGGCTCGGGATACAGACAGCGGTAACAGGGCCCCTGTTTGGCGTAAAAGACGCTGGCCTGCCCCTCAAACTGGAAGATGGAGCCGTACACATTGGGAATGCCCAGCAGAACGCAGGCGTCGTTGACCAGGTAACGGGTGGGGTAGTTATCGGTGCCGTCGGCCACCAGGTCGTAGTCCTTGAGAATGTCAAGGGCGTTTTGGCTGGTCAGCGCGGTGTTGTACTCGACGACCCTGACGCCGGGGTTGAGGGCGCGAATCCGATCCCGGGCCGAGGCGGTTTTAGGCCGCCCGATGTCCCGGGTGGAGTGGATGATCTGCCGCTGGAGGTTGGAGGCCTCCACCACGTCAAAGTCCACGATGCCCAGGGTGCCCACCCCGGCGGCGGCCAGGTAGAGGGCCAAGGGGGCGCCCAAACCGCCCGTGCCCACCAGGAGGACGCGGGCCGCCTTCAGGCGTTTCTGCCCCTCTACGCCCACCTCGGGCAACAGCAGGTGGCGGCTGTACCGCCCGATTTCGTCGTTGGACAGGGATTCCAAGCGCTCTTCGGGGATGAGGCTCATAGACAGCCCCCCGCGATGGCGGGCACCAGCGTCACCTCACCGCCGTCGGGCACGGGGGTGTTCAGCCCGTCGGCGTTTTTGATGTTTGTGTCCCCCACGAAGAGGTTGACGAAGGAGCGCAGGGCGCCTCCCGGCTCGTACAGGTGCTGTTGGATGTCCGGATAGGCGGCGGCCAGAGCGGCGACCGCCTCTCCGGCGGTTTTGGCCGGGAGGATGACGGCGGCCTTGTTGTCGGCAAAGGGCCGCAGGGCGGCGGGGATAAAAAGGGTGACGGCCATGGGGATTCGCTCCTTTCAGCTTCTATTCAGATCAGTATGTCCTCGGGGTCAAACCGCGCCCGGTCAGGGGACAGGCGCCAGCTTGTCATGGCCTCCGCCCGGCCGTCGGCCACCGCCGTGATGACATAGGCGTAGACCGGCAGGGCGTGTTCCCGGTCGTAGTCCGAGGGGGCGGCGGGATGGTCGGGGTGGGAATGGTAAAAGCCCAGCACCTCCAGCCCTTCGGCTCGGGCCGCCTTTTCGGCGCGGAGAAAATCCTCCGGGGTGATGACAAAGCGGTGATACTGTTCCCCGCTCTCCCGGGCGTTGGGGATGGGAAATATCCCCGTCGCCTCCCGGACGCCCTCCGGGTCCCACAGGCCCAGCAACGCCCCGCAGCATTCGTTGGGATAGGCGGCCTCCCCTTGGGCGCGAATCTCTCGGGCGAGGCTGGACGTCATTCGCAGCATGGCTCATCCTCCCAAAACGGATCCGACAGGTAACGGGCCCCGCTGTCGCACAGGACGGTGACCACCACGGCGCCCGCCGATAGCGTCCCGGCCAATTTGAGGGCCGCCGCCACGTTGCCGCCGGAGCTGATCCCCGCGAACACCCCCTCCGACCGGGCCAACAGGCGGGCCGCGGCGTAAGCCTCCTCGGTGGATACGGTGACCAGGCCGTCCGGCCTGGTTTCGTCCCAGATGCCCGGTTTGATGGTGGAGGCCATGTGTTTGGTGCCCTCGATGCCGTGGAAGGGGGAATCCGGCTGCACGGCGATGGCCCGCAGGGCGGGGTTTTCCTCTTTCAATCGGCGGGAGACGCCCATAAAGGTGCCCGAGGTGCCGGTGCCGGTGATGAAATGGGTGACCGCGCCGCCGGTCTGTTCCCAGATTTCGCGGCCTGTCGTCTCGTAATGGGTTTGGGGATTTATGGGATTGTTGTACTGATCCGGATAAAAATATCGGTCGGGGTCGGCGGCCACGGCGGCCCGAACGGCCCGGAACGCGCCGTCTGAGCCCTCCATGGGGTCGGTGTCCACAATGCGCGCCCCGTAGTTTCGGATGATCCGCTTGCGCTCCCGGCTGGCGTTGGCGGGCATGTAGATGACCACCCGGAGCCCCAGGGCCGCGCCCAGCATGGCATAAGCGATGCCCGTGTTGCCGCTGGTGGCGTCGATGACGGTCTTGTCCGGGGTCAGGCGGCCGGATTGGATGCCCTCGAGGATCATCGCCTTGGCGGCCCGGTCCTTGACCGAACCGCTGGGGTTCAAAAACTCGGCCTTGGCCAGCAGTGTGATCCCCGGCAGCGCCGCCGCGAGCTTAGGCAAACGGATCAGCGGCGTATGGCCCACCAGGTCCAGAATACACATGTACACACCTCTTCGCGTCTGTTGTCGTCGGTCGTTCACTATTAAACATATAATTTTTATATGCGTTGTGTGTAAATCTGTTTTTATCCTATCATACGCGGCGGTGGTTTGTCAAGCCGCCGGGGCCGCTGACCGCGGAATTCGGTTGACAGCCTGGCCGCTTGGCGTTTATAATCAGTACATGAAGATTTTGATCACCTCCGGCGGCCTGTCGGAGCGCATCGACACGGTGCGGCGCATCACAAACGGCGCGACCGGGCGGTTGGGCCGCTTGATCGCCGACCGCTTCCTCCAAGACGGGGCGGCGGTGACCTATGTCTGCCCGGCGTCGGCGGCCCGGCCCGAGAGCGGCGCGGCGCTTGTCACGGTGGACGGCGTCTCCGAATTGGAGGCGGCCGTCCGGTCTCTCTGCGGGGCCGTCCCCTTTGACGCGGTCATTCACGCCATGGCGGTGAGCGATTACCGGGTCAGCGGGGTCACGGCGGCGGGGCGGGCGCTCTCCCGGGCGGAAAAAATCAGTTCCGACTGGCCGGAGCTGACCCTCACCCTCACGGCGACGCCCAAGGTCATTGCCCTGTTCCAGCGTCTTGCCCCCCAGGCCTCGCTGGTGGGGTTCAAGTTGCTGGACAACGCCCCCGAGGCGGAGCTGTTCCGGGCGGCTCGGGCGCTGATGCGTCGGCACAAATGCGCCTTCGTGCTGGCCAACGACGCCCGGGACATCGGCGGTGGGCGGCATGTGGGGCACCTGTTGTCCGCCGAGGGCGGCATAGCGCGTTTTGAAACCAAAAATGCCATAGCGGAGGGGATTTTTCATGCGGTTACTTCTGGGCGTAACGGGCAGCGTAGCGGCGTATAAGGCGGCTGAGCTTGCCAACCGATTCACCAAGGACGGCCATGAGGTGGACGTCATCCTGACCCGGGCGGCGGCCCTGTTTGTCACCCCCCTCACCTTCCAGACGCTGACCCGTCGGAAGGTGTACACCGACCTGTTCGGCGGGTTTGACGCCACCGACGTCCGGCACGTTTCCCTGGCCCAGGGCGCCGATTTGGCGCTGATCGCCCCGGCTACGGCCAACCTCATCGGCAAGCTGGCCGGCGGCCTCGCGGACGACATGCTCACCACCGTTTTGACGGCGTTTTACCCCAAGCCGGCGCTGATCGCCCCCGCCATGAACACGGCCATGTACCAAAACCCCATCGTTCAGGGGAATATCGCCAAGCTGGCGGGCTTCGGGTACCGCTTCATCGAGCCCCGGGAAGGACGGCTGGCCTGCGGGGATTGCGGCAAGGGCGCTTTGGCTGAGACGGGGGATATTGTGAGGGCTGTCTATGAAGCTGTCTGACATCCCCGGGTTCCGCGTCGGGCAGGCCCAAGACCGGGCGGCCATGACGGGGTGCACCGTCGTCCTATGTGAAGCGGGAGCGGTGTGCGGCGTGGATGTGCGGGGCGGCTCCCCTGTCACCCGGGACACCGACGCCCTTCATCCGGTCATGAACCGGAAGGCGACCCACGCCGTGCTGCTGTCCGGCGGCAGTTCCTTCGGATTGGACGCGGCGGGCGGGGTGACCCGCTTTTTGGAGGCCCGGGGCATCGGGCGGAACGTGGGCGTGACGGTGGTGCCCAACGTCGCCGCCGCTGTGCTCTTCGACCTGCAACGAGGCCGGTGGGATGTGCGCCCCGACGCCGAAATGGGCTGGGCCGCCTGCGAGAACGCCTTTTCCGGCGCGCCTTTTGCCCGGGGGCTCTCCGGCGCGGGTACCGGCTGCGCCGTGGGCAAAAGCCGGGGTATGGCCTTCGCCATGGACGGGGGCGTCGGCTCGGCGGTATTCTGTCACGGCGAGCTGACGGTGGGCGCGGTGGCGGCGGTCAATTGTGTGGGGGACGTGGTCAAGAACGGGCGCATCGTGGCCGGGGCCCTTGCCGACGACGGCTCCTTCGCCGACAGCGAACAGATTCTCCTGGCGGAATACCAGCTGGGCAAGGATTTTTTCGCCGACAACACCGTGCTGGCCTGTGTGATCACAAACGCCCGTCTGAACAAGTCTCAGGCTGCCAAGCTGGCCCAATGCGGTCAGAACGGCATTGCCCGGTGTGTCCGCCCCGCCCACTCGGTGTACGACGGCGACACGGTGTTCGCCCTGTGCTCCGGGGCGGCGGAGACCTCCCTGGACGCCGTGTGTATCCTGGCCGCCCGGGCCGTGGAGGCCGCCGTACTCGACGCGGTGGGCGGCTGATGAGGCGTGTGCGCCGTTTTTGAATACACTTATAACCGAACAGGCGGCTCTCTCATCATATGAGATAGCCGCCTGTTCGGTTACGAGAGCAGCCCGTATTTGACCTTGATCCTGTCGAGTTTTTCCAGCATGGGCCGCGAGAGGAGAAGCAGGAACACCGAGAAGCCCGTCGAACGGGTTTGGGATTTTGTCGGACGCCGGGCCGCCCAGCTTCACCCGGCCGCGATAGGGGCGGTTGAGGCCGGCGATCAGGGAGAGCGCCGTGCGCCCCGGCAGTCCGTACCCACGGCTTTTCATGCTGTCGGCGGTTTCCATCGCGTTCTCCAGCGCCCAGGTGACCATGACGGAGAGGATGGCGACGCCCCGCCGCGCCCGGCGCGGAAGCCCGCCGTCGGACACGTCCCGCCCGACGCCCTTTTGCGCGTTGGCAATGACGCGGAGCTGCGCCTTGAAGCGGGGCACAAACCGCAGGGACATGGATAAAATCAGCGACAGCGCGGGGACGATGCGCCCGAACAGGCAGACAAATTTGTCTGAGGTCATCACCGCGTTGAAGCAGGAAAACCATGTCGCGACGGTGATCAGCATGAACGCCGCCGCGACGCCGTACAGGAGGGATGCCCGCGTCAGGGGATTCCCGCCCGGCAGGTAGGTCAGGAGGGTGTTCCCCTCGTGGTTGAACGCGGGGTTGATCAGCGCCGTGACGGCGAGCATGGGCAGCAGAAACAGGACGCTGAATCTCAGCGCCTTTTTCCCGTTGAGGTACACCGAATAAGTAAAGCCGCAGACAAACGACAGCGCGAGGCAGACCGGATGGGTGAAAAACATGCCCAACGCCAGCACGAGGGCGAAGTACAATACATTGACCGCCGGATGGAATCCCGAAAAGGCGTCCTTCACGCTCACGCCCCCCACTGCCCGCCGCCGGACGGCGCGCCCACGTCCCGCCCCAGGTCGCAGGTGTACACCCATTCCACCGTGTCGCCGTCCCTCAGCAAACAGAGCGAACAGCCGCAACTGGGAAAGACGCCGCCCACCTTGTACATCCAGCCGGACAGCTCCCCCGCGTCGAGGGCGTACAGGTTGTGTATTCCCTCGATATAGGCCGAGCCGTACAGGGGGGCGCCGGTGAATTCCAGATGGACGCCCGCCCGGCGCAGCTCGCGCCGGAGGAGGTTGAACACGCTTTCGCCCTCCCGGAAGGTCACCGTGGCGGCGGGGAAAATCACGCCGTCCGGGGGGACGAGTTCGCGCTTCTCCGGGTCGAGGGCGTCCAGCCGCCCCAAAAGCGTGTCGCACCGCACCGACAGCGTACGGGTCAGGGCACTCTCGCCCGGCGGCGTCGGCGTCGGCGTCGTCGGTTCGGGGGCGGGCGTTTGGATTGCGGGCGTTTCCGCCGCGTTGGCGGTCTCCGCCGGGGGTTCCCCGGTCACCGGCACGGCCCCGGGCGTTTCCCATGGCCCCGTCTCGGCCGGGGATGGTTCCGGCGTTTCGCCCGGCGGCGATTCCGGGTTCACGGCTGCGGCGGAAGGCGGCCCCGCCGAGGGTTCAACCGACGGCGCGGACGTCTCCGCAGCCTCCGGGGGTGTCCCAACATGGCCAATGGCAAAACGTCCGTTGTCGATGGCAAATGTGACCGCCAACGCGCAGACCACCAGCGCGGCGGCGACCTCCGCTCCCCAGCGCCTTTTCATCGGCCCACCCTCCCTCACAGCAGTTTTGCCGCGTCGAGCAGGCGGAAGAACATCTCGGCGATTTCGCCGCGTGTGAACGTTTGCGCGGGGGCAATCTCGAGGGCGTCCGCCGACAGAATCCCCGCCCGGTAGCAGAAGGCCAGCTCCGGGCGCGACGACCGGGTGGGGCGTC
>JAITQI010000167.1 GCA_031289065.1 Oscillospiraceae bacterium | reverse complement strand
AACAAGCCCCCGTACTTTCGTGCGGGGGCTTGTGTGTTTGTGTTTTGCTGTGTTATTTTTTCAGGTCGA
This sequence comes from Oscillospiraceae bacterium, assembly GCA_031289065.1. Classification (GTDB taxonomy): domain Bacteria; phylum Bacillota; class Clostridia; order Oscillospirales; family UBA929; genus JAIRTA01. Next base: position 13,728 of record JAITQI010000167.1, on the reverse strand, counting down.
AGTAGGTGGCTTCCAGTGGGCTGCGGCGGGCGTCGTAGCCGGCGCCGGCGCGGCGGCCCTGGGAGACTTTCTGCATTTGCCCTTTGAGGAAGACCAGGCAATCCCGGGCTTTTTGCTGGTTTTGGGTGTCCAGGGCCCGAATCTCGTCCAGCAGGGCGTTGATCTCCACGGCCAACTGGGAACCGCCCCGTTCAAACAGGAGCACCGAGCGGTCGGGCAGGGACAGATCCAATGTCTCCAGGGCTTGGATGTGCTGTTGGCGGCTGTCGAGGTTTTCCATCAGGCCGGGCAGATCGAGGTTCTCGATGAGCTCTTCCTGGGCCTGTGTCAGCTCCAGAACAGCTCTCAGATGCTCTTTTTTGTTTTGCAGCGCGGAAGTAACGCCTGAGAGTTTGACCATGTTTGTCATATCGAATTCCCCGTCCCCATTACATGTTGGCGATGAATGCGCACAGCTTGCTGCCAGGCGTCCCGCAGATCGGTGAGGATTTCCAGCACCGCGTCTGTTTTCTCCGGGGTTTTGCTGATGTTGGCAGCGGTCAGCTCCCCGATCATAAAGTCGTACAGAGGTATCAGTTCCTGGGACACTTCATATTGTAGGTTGAGGGAACGCATCAGTTCGCCCAGAATGGCTTGGGCCTTCATGGCGCTCTCGTGAACCTTTTCCACATCTCCTTTTTCGATGTTCATCCGCATGAGTTTGACGTTTTTGAGGCAACCGTCGTACAGCATGAGGGTCAACTCGCCGGGGCTGGCTGTCATCACGTTGCGTTCGCGGTAGGCGGTGGCGGTGGTATGGGTATTGGCGTGTGAGGTCATGGTTTTTCCTCCAACAGTGTGATGGGGATTACTGGAGGCCAAAGCTGGCCAACGCGTCGGTCTGGCTTTGCATTTTGGCCAGCGCCGTTTCCATGGCGGCGAATTTCTTGTAGTAACTCTCCTGGAGATTATACAGCCGGGTGTTCTCGGCCTGTATTTTTTCGGTCCACTCATCGATGTCCCGGTTAATGGCCACGATGCCGGTGGCCGCTGAGATCTTGCCGCCGTTGACACCGCTGGCCTCATTGACGAAGGCGTCCATGGCCGCGGTCAAACGGGTCATCAGGCCGGACTGCTGGGTGTTGACCCGGCCCGCCGCGTCTTCCACCCGGTCGGTGAACATATGGTACACCTTGTCGGGGTCGGAGGTCAGCGCCTGACGCAGTTTTTCCTCGTCAACCACGATCTTTTGGGCCTCGCTCACGCGGTATATATCGCCGGAGATGCCCAATCCTGACAGCACACCCCGGTCGCCCACCGCGTCGGCGAAGGCTCTCTGAAGGCTGTCCACCAGGGTGCGCAGGGTCGCGTCCCGGCCGAGCAGCCCGGCTTTGGCCTTGGCGTCCCAGAGCGCGGCGTCAGTTTCGCCCAGCTCCTCGCGCTGTTCGGAGGTCAGGGGCGCGTAGCCGGTGTTTTTCTTTTCGATCACTTTCGCGAACAGGTCGGAGATCAGGGTGTTGTAGGCGTCCACCAAGCTCTTGACCATGTCCACCGACTTTTGCACGTCCTGTTTGACGGTCAGGCTGACGGGGGTTCCGCTCAGGCCGGTCAATTTGAGGGTGACGCCGTCCAGCTCGAACTCGTTGCCGTCCCGCTCGATGCTGACGCCGTTGACGGTCAGCAGGGCCGTTTGGCCGGGCGTCGCGGCCTGGGAGGCGTCCACGCCGATGGCGTTCAGAAAGCCGGTGTCGTCGGTCAGAGAGACGGTGTGCGTCTGATCCGCCCGATAGGCGGCCAGGTCCTGATTGTATTGGTTCACGTCCGCCTGGTAGGCGGCGAAAAGCGGGGCGCGGCGCGCCGCGAAGTCGGCTTCGTAGATCCCCAACTGGGTCTGATAGGCCGCGTAGGCGTCCAGCTCGGGTTGGGTGGCGCCGTCCCCCGGCGGGGCCATATAGGGCGGCTCTATCTCGGTGCCGTCGTACACATAGGTGAACGGAGGCGGCTCGGTGGGCTCGGGCAGCCCCTGATAGGCCCCGACGGCCTTTGTTTCAAAGGTGAAGGCGTTTGTCACCTGGGAATAGCTCATGGTCACACCGGCGGACGAGTTGCTGACCGTGTCCATGACCTTTTTGAGGGAGTCGGTGGACTGGAAGGTGAAGTCGGTTCCGTTGACCGAGAAGCGTATCTCTCCGTCCACCGTCTGGCCGCTGGCAAAGCTGGCGATTTTGCCAATTTGGGTGCTGGCGATGACCGAGGCCGAAAATCCGTTGATGTTGATGGAGGCCGGGCCGCCGGTCACCACGGCTCCCTTGGCCAGCCGCTCCACCGATATGGTGTATGTGCCCTCCCGGGCGTTGGCTGTGGCCGTGGCGGACAGGCTGGCGTTGGCCGCCATCTCCACCGCGTAGGATTTGTAGGCGGTCACCGAGGTCATGTTGCTTTTCGCGTTGGTGAAGCTGGCGTATTCGTCTTTGAATTTGCGCAGCGTGTTATTCAGATCGACGTAAGCGTCGCGCTTCCACTCCTGACGGGTCTTGGAGCTCACCATTTTGTCGTACTTGGCCTGCTGGGCCTTCATCAAGTTCTTGATGAGGGCGTCGGTGTCCAGGCCGGACTGCAATCCGGTGATACGGTTCATGTTGGTCAGGTTCAGGGAATTGACGGCCATGGATAACATCTCCTCTATAGGCTGGCGCGAGTTTACTCTCAACACCTATATCGAACCGGTTCCCGGGACGCTTTAGGAATACCGGAGGGCAGATGTCAGAGTCCAGAGGGCAGAGCGGCGGCGGAAACCGCTATGGGACAGGCGCATTCCCGCTTTGACCGCTTCGCCTCATTTTTGAATCAGCACCGGCGAGCGCTGGGGCACCGGGCAGGGGGTGAGCTTCCAGATCTCCGAGGCGTACAGGCCGATGGTGCGGTCTGAGGAAAAGCGGCCGGATTGGGCGATGTTCACCAGGGACATGCGCTGCCAGGCGGCACGGTCCCGGAAGGCGGCGTCCACCCGAGCCTGGGCGGCGGCATAGCTGCCGAAATCCCGCAGGACGAAGAACTCGTCGTTGTAGTCCAGCAGGGAGCGGACGATATTGTGGAACTCGTCCTGGGGCAGTCGGGGGAACAGCTCCCCTTGGAGCTGCCGGATGAGGCGGGACAGCCGCTGATCGGAGGCGGCCAGGGCGGCGGCGCTGTAACCGCCCTCCCGGTAATATCGCAGCACCTCTCCCACCGACAGGCCGAAGGGGAAGAAGTTGTCGTCGCCCACCGCGGCCCGGATTTCGATGTTGGCCCCGTCGTCGGTGCCGATGGTCACCGCGCCGTTCATCATGAACTTCATGTTGCTGGTGCCCGACGCCTCTTTGGAGGCGGTGGAGATTTGCTCGCTCAGATCGGCCGCCGGGAAAATCAGCTCGGCCATTTGGATGCCGTAGTTTTCCAGGAAGACCACCTTGAGTCGGTCGTTTACCCGAGGATCCCCGTTGATGAGGACGGCCAGCTCGTTGATGAATTTGATGATGTTTTTGGCGTAGTAGTAGCTGGGGGCGGCCTTGCCGGCGATGATGACGGTACGGGGCACAATATCGAGGTCGGGATCGTCCCGCAGCTGGTTATACAGGTGCAGCACATGCAGGGCGTTGAGCAGCTGCCGCTTGTAGGCGTGGATGCGTTTGACCTGCACGTCGAACAGGGAGTCCGGATCCACCGTGACGCCGACGGCGCGCTGAATAAAGGCGGCCAGGCGCTCCTTGTTGGCCCGTTTCACCAGCCGCAGCTGTTCCCCCAGGGCCTTGTCGTCGGCGTGGGCCATCAGGTCGGCCAATTTTTCCGGCTGGTGGGCCAGGGGTGTGCCCAGGGTTTCGGACAGCAGGCTGGACAGGCCGGGATTGGCCTTGATGAGCCAGCGCCTGTGGGTGACGCCGTTGGTCTTGTTGTTGAATTTTTTGGGGAAGAACTCGTACAGCTCCCGCATGACGCTGTTTTGCAGCAGCTGGGAGTGTACCTCGGCCACGCCGTTGACGCTGAAGGCCCCCACCACGGCGAGGTTGGCCATCTTGATCACCCCGTCCGAGATAATCGCCATGCGGCGCACCCTCTCCGGTTCGCCGGGGTAGGCCTTTTGCAGGCGGGCGCAGAACCGGGCGTTGATCTCCTCAACAATCATCATGATACGCGGCAGCAAATCCCGGAAGACCTCGTAGGGCCAGGTTTCCAGCGCCTCGGGCATGATGGTGTGGTTGGTGTAGGCGACGATGCGGGTGGTCATCCGCCAGGCCTCGTCCCAGCCCAGGCCCTCCTCGTCCATGAGGATGCGCATGAGCTCGGGCACGGCCAGGGCCGGGTGGGTGTCGTTGATGTGAACCGCGATATGATCGGCCAGACGGTGGATGTCGAGTTTCTTTTTCTTGTACCGCCGCACGATGCTCTGCAAGCCGGCCGAGACGAAGAAATACTGCTGTTTGAGGCGGAGCTGACGGTTTTTGTAGTTGGAGTCGTCGGGGTAGAGCACCTCGGAAATGGCTTCCACGGCGTAGCGGTTGGAGACGGCGTTGATATAGTCCCCCCGGGAAAAGGAGGAGAAGTCAAACTCATTGTCCACCACCTCGGCGCTCCACAGCCGCAGGGTATTGACCGTACCGTTGCGGTAGCCGGGGATGGGCATGTCGTAGGGAACCGCCTTGACCGGCAGATAGTCCACATGCTCGAAGCGGGGGCTCTTTTTTTCGTCGGAGACGGTCTTGATCCGCCCGCCGAATTTGACGATGGCCGCCTTGTCCGGCTTGCGGATTTCCCAGGCGTTTGTCTCCCGCAGCCAATTGTCGGGGAGCTCCACCTGGTAGCCGTCGATGATTTTCTGGGCGAACAGGCCGTATTTGTAGCGGATGCCGCAGCCGTGCCCGGGCAGGGCCTGAGAGGCCAAGGAATCCAGGAAGCAGGCGGCTAAGCGGCCCAAGCCCCCGTTGCCCAGACCGGCGTCCGGCTCGGACTCGATGAGATCTTCCAGATCGATACCCATTTCGGACAGGCCCTGTCGCACCGTGTCGCAAATATCCAAATACAGCAGATTGGACTCCAGGAACCGCCCCAGCAGAAACTCCAGGGAAAAATAATACACCTGCCGCGTCTCCTGCTCCAGATAGCTTTCGTTGGTGCGCACCCAGCGCTCGTTGATGGTGTCCCTGATCATGGAGGCCAGCGTGATGTATTTGTCCGCCAGGGAGGCCTCCTCGAGGGCCTTGCCGAACATGGAGGACATTTTCCGTTTGTAGCTCCGCTTGAATTCCGCTTTTGTGACAAACATCGCTTCACCGCATTTCCGGGCGGGAGATCCCGCCGTGAACTTTTTGTACGCACCCGATGGCAATTGACAATGGACAATTCTCAATTCTCCATCGCGCCGAGGGGGCGCGTTTTCCAACACATGGTTCGGTATATATATCGGCGGATGTGGGGCAAAGCTGAATCGGGGAAGAGGGCGGATATGAAGATTTTGACGACGGCGACGGCGACGCCCGCGCCCAACTTGTGTGTTCTTTTTCGTTGAACCTGAGGCGCGGGTGTGGTATACTGATTTCAATTGACGCGAGGGTTTCGTTGCGGGCTATGGGGGCGAGTATGGGCGGAGAGGTTCGGCGGATCGCGGCGGGGCTTGCGGCTGTTGTTTTGGCCGGGCTTTGGGGCTGCGTGCCGGTGTCCGGCGTCGGGGGAAGCCTCGCCAGCCCCACGGCCGCGGTGTTCGCGCCGACGGCTTCGCCTGTGGTGTCCACGCCTTCGCTTACACTTGCGCCAACACTCACGCCCACGCCAACGCCGATACCCACGCCCACGTCTGTCCCGACACCCACGCCTACGCTCACGCCAGCGCCGGACGACGGGGCAACGCCTTTGGCGGGGCTGCTGATCGGCCTTGACGCGGGGCACCAGGCCAAGGGCAACGCCGCGCTGGAACCGGTCGCCCCCGGCGCGGCGGAGCAAAAGCCCAAGGTGTCCTCCGGCACGGCCGGGCGGGTGTCCGGCGTACCCGAATACAAGGTCAATCTGGCGGTGGCGCTGCTGTTGGAACAAAAGCTGACCGATTTGGGGGCGCGGGTGCTCATGGCGCGCACCGCCAACGAGGTCAATATCTCCAACGCCGAACGGGCCGTCATGATGAACGAGGCGGGGGCGGCGCTGTGTATCCGCCTTCACGCCAACGGCAGCGAAAACGGGAACGTCCACGGGGCCATGATGCTGATCCCCGGGGGCGAAGGGACGAAGGACATCCGGGCGGCCAGCAGGCAAGCCGGGGAAATCCTGTTTCGGCACTTTTTGCGGGCCACCGGCGCGGCCGACGCCGGGGTGATCGAGCGCACCGACCTGACCGGATTCAACTGGTCCGCCGTCCCGGTCTGTCTGATTGAAATGGGCTTCATGAGCAACGCCGCCGAGGACGCGCTGCTCATCGACCCGCTCTATCAGGAAAAGTGCGCCCAAGGGCTGGCGGATGGGGTTGTCGCGTGGGCGGGGACGCTTACAATTGACGATTGACAATTGACAATTTTTTGTTCTTTATTTTTTTGTTGGGAGTGTGTTTTTTATGCTTGGGGAATTTGCTCGGATGTCGCAGGTTGTTGGGGAGCGGGTTGATTATGTGCAGGGGGGCGGGGGGAACACCTCGGTCAAGCTGCCGGGGGGGCTGATGGCGATCAAGGCCTCCGGGTTCCGGCTGTCCCAGGTTACCGCCTCGGACGGCTTCGCGGTGGTGGAAACCGCCACCCTGCGGGACGTGACCGCCGAACAGGGGTACAAGCCCCTGCGGCCCTCGGTGGAGGCCGCCTTTCACGCCCTGTTGGGCACCTTTGTCCTGCACACCCACCCGGTATACACCAACCTGGCCCTCTGCGCCGAACACGGGGGGGCGAAAATCGCCGCCGCCCTGGCCGGGCTGCCCTACATCACCGTGCCCTACATCAACCCCGGCCCCGAACTGGCCGAGGTCATCCGGGCCCGCCTGCAACCGGAGACGCGGATTGTCCTGCTGGAAAACCACGGTCTGGTGGTCACCGGGGACACGGCGGACGCCTGTCTGGCCCTCCACGAGGAGGTCAACACCCGGCTGGCCGCCGCCTACGGCGTGACCCCGGCGGACTTCGACCGTCTCTTCGACGAGCTGGGCAAAACGCTCTACCCCGACCAGCAGGTCTACCTGACGCTGACCGCGGCGCAAACGGAAATTCTGGCGGCGGTTGTGTTCATTCACAACACCTTGGCCCAAAACGGCGACACGGCCCGCCCCATGACCGCCTCGGCGCAGAACTTCATCGCCGGGTGGGAGAGCGAAGCCTACCGCAAGAGCGTGCTGTCGTAACCGACGCGCATCTGTCCGCGATCCGGGGATCGCGTTATTTTTACTGTCCGACTGGGAGGAACATACCATGTGCATGACTCATACACCCTATGAACTGGCCCGGGCGCGCTACGCGGCCCTGGGGGTGGACACCGACGCGGCCCTGCGGGCCCTGGACAAAATCCCCATTTCCCTGCACTGCTGGCAGGGGGACGACGTGCGGGGCTTCGAGGGGGTCAGCGGCGAACTGTCCGGCGGCATTCAGAGCACCGGCAGCTATCCGGGCCGAGCCGCCAACGCCGACGAGTTGCGGGCCAACATGGAGCGGGCGCTGGCCCTCATCCCTGGCCCGGCCAAGGTCAATCTCCACGCCATTTACGGCGAGGTGGCCGGGGTGGAGCGGGATCAAATCGAGCCCCGGCATTTCGCCGCCTGGGTGGACTGGGCCAAGGAAAAGGGCCTGGGGCTGGACTTCAACCCCACGCTGTTTTCCCATCCCAAAGCCGCCGACGGGCTGACCCTGGCCCATCCCGACCCCGAAATCCGGGCCTTTTGGATCGAACACTGCAAGCGGTGCCGCCGGATCAGCGCCTCCTTTGGGCAGGCGCTGGGTATCCCGTCGGTGATGAATCTGTGGATTGCCGACGGCTTCAAGGACATCCCCGCCGACCGGCTGACGCCCCGAAAGCGGCTGAAGGACGCCCTGGATGAGATTTTCGCCGAACCCCTGGATCCGGCGTACCACATCGACGCCCTGGAGAGCAAGCTGTTCGGCATCGGTCTGGAGAGCTACACCGTGGGCAGTCACGAGTTTTACATGGGCTACGCCGCCGCCCGGGGGCTGGCTCTCTGCCTGGACACCGGCCATTTCCACCCCACCGAGTCCATCGCGGACAAACTCTCCGCCGCCTCCCTGTTCTTCAACCGGCTGCTGCTCCATGTCTCCCGCCCGGTGCGGTGGGACAGCGACCATGTGGTCGTCCTCAACGAGGAGCTGGTGGGCGTCGCCCAGGAACTCGTCCGGCACGGTCTGACCGAGCGGGTAAGCGTAGGGCTGGACTATTTCGACGGCTCCATCGACCGGATCACCGCCTGGGCGGTGGGGGCCCGCAACATGCGCAAGGCGCTTCTGCTGGCTCTGCTGGAGCCCTATGAGGCCCTGAAAAAGGCCGAATACGCCTTCGACTTCACCCGCCGGTTGGTGCTGCTGGAGGAATTCAAAAGTATGCCCTGGGGGGACGTCTGGGGGCACTACTGCCACAAAAAGGGCGTTACGGCGGGGTTGCTGGGCTGACGAAAATTTTGCGCACAAAAAAGGGAGCGGAGGAACCGATGGTTCCTCCGCTCCCTTTTTATATGTGTATTACCGGGCGACCTTTTTTCCGCGGCGTTTCAGCAGGAGCCCGAGGCCCCAGGCGAGGAGCGTCGCCAGGGCGGCGGCGCCGCCGGGCAGGAGGCCGGGGGGCGTGTACCGGAAGGTCATCTCATGGGTCCCGGCGGGTAGGCGGACGCACAGCAGCGCGCCGTCGTAGGCTTCTGTGGGCAGGGGCCGTCCGTCGGCATAGACCCGCCAGCCCTCGTCGTAGGGGATGCTGGTGAACAGCAGTCCGTCCGCCGCCGCCGTGACCGTACCGGACAGGCCGTTGGCGGCGGTTTTGGTCGCGGTCAGGCCGCCCGGGCGCAGGGTGTCGGCGACGTCGGCCAAGGCGGCGGTGTCGAGCTGGGCCCACAGATACCCGTCCGGCCAGAGAGCGGCTCCCCGGACCCTGAGGGTCACCGTCACGGTTTGGCCGGGGGGATAGTCGCCGACGCACAGCAGGTAGTTGACCCCGTTTTCGTCGGTGGTCGCGGCGAGGTAGGTCTCGCCCACGTAGACTTCCAGGTCGGAAAAGCTCTGGGCGGTGTTCAGGTAGAGGTAGAGGGGCCCGGCGGTGGGGGTCACGGCGGTGTAGACCACCCGGGCGTCGGCGGTGCCGTTTTGGTAGTAGCCGTTCTGGCGGGTGTCCAGGCCGAAGGCCTCGGCGGCGGGGGTTACCGGGACGAAGAGGGCTCTGGCGGCGGGGGCCAGGTCCCGCGTCAGTTCCTCCTGGGCCGCGAAGGGATCGGCGGGATGGTCGGGGGCGAGGGGCAGGTTTTCGTCGGCCATGAAGGCCACCGGCAGGGCGTATTCGTTGCGGTAGGCCGTCACCGTCCCAGCGGAGAGAACCGGGGTCATCCCGGGGGGTTGCCTGTCTTGGGACAGGCGGTATTTTACCCCCAGGAGGGCGTCGGACACCAGGGTGCCCCCTTTGCCGGAGCTCCAAAACCAGCCCTGCTGGAAGCCCAGGCGGCGGAGGAAATCGTTGGTGGACTGTTTGTAGGCCGAGCTGTAATGGGCCAGGCCGTTGTAGCCCAGGCCGACGGCGTCGTTGTAGCTGCGCTGGAAGTCCTTTTCCACCCGGTAGAAGCCGCCGTCGGCCGCCCGGAGGGCCTCGACGGACGGGGCCACCGACGTTCTGTAGTCGGCCCACTCGGCGTAAGGGCGAAAGGAGGTGTCGGCGTTGAGGGCGCGCAGGAGGGTGTCGGCGTTGAGGAACATGTCGGCGCACAGCAGGACGGCCAGCAGGGGCAGCGCCCATCGGGCCGCCGGGCCGCCCCGGCTTCGCCAAAACAGCAGACCGGCGGACACCGCCGCCAGGGCCAGGGTGAGGGCCACCCTGTTCTGGGCCCGCAGGGGCGTGGGGAGGAACAGGACGATCACGCCCCAAAACAGCGCCGCCGCCAGCAGGCCCCAATGAATCGGGCCTTTTAGGCGGGACAGGCTGAAGGCGGCCAGGGCGGCCAGGAAGAAGGCGCCCACAAAGGCGTAGCGGTAGGGGAACCAGTTGGGGGGCTGGAAGAGGTGAAACAGCCCGTTGAGGGGCGGCAGGACAAAGCACAGGGCCACGGCGGCGACCATGCCCAAGGTGACCAGCTTTTCCCGGCGGGACACCCCCCGCAGAAAGAACCAGCACACGCACAGCACCACGACCGCCGCCCCACAGTAAAGGGCCGGAGCGGTCTCCGTCTCGTAGCGGAAGCCGTCGAAGACGCCGTTCAACAGCTTGCCCCCCAGCCGGGCGGGGGACAGGAGGGAGAAGTTCAGGGAGCCGCTTCCGGCCCGACCGCCCCGGAGGGCGAAGTAGGCGGGCAGGAGGACGACAGCCCCCAAACCGGCGGCCGACAGCCCGCACAGGGCGAACTGCCCCGCCTTGGCCCCCAGGCGCCAGGCCAGGCCCGGGCCGCCGGGCGCGGTCATGAACAGCCGCCAGACGAAGTACAGGGACAGGAAAACCACGGCCATCCAGGCTGTATAATAGTTGCACCAAACGGCGGCGGCCATGGCGGCGATGAGGGTCAGGCGGCGGCCGTCCCGGAGCAGACGTTCCACCCCCAGGGCCATGAGGGGCAGCAATGCCGCCGTGTCCAGCCACATGGGCATCATGGCGTAGACGACGGCGTAAGACATCAGCGCGTAGGCCGCGGCCAGTCCCGGCAAAACCGCCCAGAAGCCCTTTTCCGACATCCGCACACCGCCTATCCGGTTGGCAAACACGCCGAAGCTCAGGCCGCACAGGCCGATTTTGAGGAGCGTCATCGCCAGGAGGCCGGTGGGCAGGTCGGGGTCGGAAAACAGGAGGGGGACAAAGGACAGGGGGCTGGACAGATAGTAGGTGAACAGGCCCCAGGCGTTGTTGCCCAGGGCCATGTGCCAGGAAAACAGGGGGCTTGTCTCCCCGGAGAGCATGTATCGCAGACCGGCGTAAAACTCGGAATATTGGCTGTCCATGTCGGTGATGAGCAGGGAGGCCGCCCCGAAGGGATGGACGCCCAGCCGGGCGTAGGCCGCCAGCATCAGCCCGGCGGGCACCAGAAAACAGAGGGCATAGCTCAGGGCCCTCCAAGCGTTCGGGGCGGGCGCGCCTATCCGTTTTGGCATGTGTCCTCCCCGGCGTCCGACCCGTCGGCCCCGGCCCCGTCCTCTTCGGTCTCCCGGATAAAGTAGGGCGGGCGGCGCTTGACCTCCAGGTACATGCGGGACAGGTACTGCCCCATGATACCCAGGCACAGGAACTGCATACTGCCGATGAAAATGATGATGCACACGGTGGAGGCCCAGCCGGACACCGGGTCGCCGAAGGCCAGCCGCCGGATGATCAGAAAGACCAGAATGAGCAGCGAGGCGAAAAACAGCAGGACGCCCAAGATGGAGGCCAGGGCCAGGGGCAGCTGGGAAAAGGCGGCGATGCCGCTCAACGAATACTGGAAGAGCTTAAAAAAGGACCACTTTGTGTCCCCCCCGGCGCGGGGGACGTGTTCATAGGGCAGCCACTTGGTTTTGAAGCCCACCCAGCCGAAAATGCCCTTGGAAAACCGGTTGGTTTCCGGCATACTCAGGATGGCGTCCGCCACCCGGCGGGTCATCAGGCGAAAGTCCCGAGCCCCGTCCACCATGTCCACCCGGGCGATGCGGCCCATGAGCCGGTAAAACAGCCGGGCGGAGAGGGCCCGCAGCTTGGGTTCCCCCGCCCGGGACACCCGGCGGGCGGCCACGCAGTCGTACCCCTCTTTGACCAGGCCGTCCCGCATGGCGACGAGCAGGTCGGGCGGGTCTTGCAGGTCGGCGTCCATCACGGCCACGAACCGGCCCCGGGCGGCCCGCAATCCGGCCAACAGGGCGGCCTCCTTGCCGAAGTTGCGGGAAAAGGACAGGTAGCGCACCCGCCCGTCCGCCTTTCGGTAGTCCCGCAGCAGGGCCAGCGTCCGGTCGGCGGAGCCGTCGTCCACGAAGACAAATTCAAAGGCCAGGTCGTCCATGCGCTGGGCCACGCGGCAGATCTCGGCGTAAAAGAGGGGCAATGTGTCCTCCTCGTTGTAACAGGGGACAACCACAGACAGCGTATCCAAGGTCAAAAAACACCCTCGTCGTTTTGTTCGTTCCGAGTATGCGCCCATTGTACCACAGCGGGCGGGGAAGAGCAAGAGGGAGGGCTGCCGGAACGGGACAGCGGGTTTGCGGTCGGCGGCGGCCCTCACGATCCCCGCCGGTTGCCTTCGGTTTGAACGCTTCCTTCGCGACTATAGGTGAACAGCCAGTAAATTCCATAAGCAAGCAGCACAGCGAATGAAAACATGGTGTTTCTCCTTTCTTTTCCCCCGAATGGGCGCAAAAAGTCAAGGCTCCGGCGTTCTGCTTGTTTGCGGCGGAGCCAGGTTCATATTACGCGGCGCGTGATTTTACTTGTCTTTGTCCTCCGAACCGTTATCCTGGTCGGATGTTTGCGCGTTACCCCGCGGCCGCCAGCCCATACCAGGTGTCCGCGGATCAAATTCGCCCCGGCCGAAGCCGCGGCGCCCCCAAGGGGGGCCCTGTTGGGCGTCGCCAAACCCGTGACGCTTGAAAAACTCTTCCCGCATACGCTCCACGAACGCCATTTCGTCGTCGTCGCCGCCCAAAGACTTTTCCAGGTCCGCGATCACGCGTCCCAGATAGCCGCTGAGTGTGCGCTGTTCCTCCGCGGTCAGGCTGTCGAACCCTACGCCCGCGTCGCGGCTGTCGTCCGGTTCCTCCGGCTCCCCTTCGAGGGCTTCCCGCCCTTTGTCCGTCAGCTTGATAATATAGGCCCGCCGGTCTTTCTCCGACTGTGTCCGTGTGACGCAGCCGCTCTTTTCCAGTTTGCCGAGCAGCTCCGCCAGCGCCTGTTTGCTCATGTCGAGCAGGAATCCCAGCTCTTTTTGTCCGATTTCCGGTTGCATTTTTAAGAGCGCCAGCACACGCCCCTGGCCCCGATGCGGGTTCCCGAACAGACCCCGCCGCCCGTATTTCCGCATCTGGCTACGGCGCAATAGGGATTCCAGCCGGGCAAACTGTTCGAGCAAGCCCATTTTTGTTTCGTCCATTTGTCATGACTCCTCTCTTTGTCTTGTACCTTACTTATTATACAAGCACTTTACCAGTTTGTCAAGTGCTTTATTAAAATTTTTCAAAAAAATTTACGATGCGGGCGGATTTCCATCCGTCCGCCCAGCCCGCGCTATTCGCGGCCCTCCGGCTTCCGTTTTTCCAGGGCGATCATCAGGGCCATGATGTCGGCCGGGCTGACGCCCGAGACGCGGGCGGCTTGGCCCAAAGACAAGGGGCGCAGGGCGGACAGCTTTTGCCGGGCTTCCAGGCGCAGGCCCTGCATGTGTTCATAGTCCAGCCCCTCCGGCAGGCGGCGGCTTTCCATGCGGCGAAATTGGGCCACCTGGGCCTCCTGGCGGCGGATGTAGCCCTCGTAGCGCAGGGAGATTTCCACCTGTTCCCCCACGTCGGGGGGCAGGGCGGGACGGTTGGGATCGAAGGGGGCCAGCCCCGCGTAGGACAGCTCGGGACGGCGCACCAGGTCGGACAGGCGGGCGCCGGT
>JAITQI010000110.1 GCA_031289065.1 Oscillospiraceae bacterium | reverse complement strand
GGCGGAGGCGCGGGCGACCGATTTGTTCGCCCTATGCTACCCCGACCCGGCCCAAAGGGTCGGCGGCCAGGAGTGGACGACGGGGCCGGTTATGGTCTGAAAAACGGGGTGAGCGCTTTGCGCTCACCCCGCTATAAAATCAAAGTATGTGTCCGGAAAGGGTTCCGGGGTCAGGGTGTAGTGCCACCATTCCCGGCTGTAGGGGGTGAAGCCGCGGGCCTCCATGGCTTGCTTCAGGCGCAAGCGGTTGTCCGACTGCGCTTGGGTCAGGCCGGGCGCGCCGTGGGCGGCCAAGGGATCGAGGAGATCCAGGCGGGTGCCCATGTCCAAGGCTCCGCCGTCGGCCAGGCGGATGAGGGTCAAATCCACCGTGCTGCCCCGGGAGTGGCCCGATTTGTGGGCGAGATAGCCCCGGGCGAAGAGGGTGGTTTTGTCCTCATTGGGGTACCAGATCGCTTTGAGGGCGGGGTCGTCGGGGGCGTCGGCCCAGCGGGCGAAACAGTCCACCCCCCGCTGGGGGCGGTAGGCGTCATGGATGAGCAGCCCCAGCCCCTGGGCCCGCAAATCGGCCTGCACCAGGGCCAGCGCGTCAGCGGCCTGCCGGGTCAGCACCGCAGCCTCGGGGTCGCGGTAGCCGTCGGTCACCGCCCCGGTGAAGTTGTCGGGGGTGGCGTAGGCCAGGCGGATCACCAGGTCGGGGACGACATCCCGGAGGTAGACAAACCCCTCGGGCAGCGGCGGGGCGGGGGATTCGGGGGGCGCCGACGGTTCCGGCGTCGGGGCGACGGCGAGCGACGGTTCGGGCGTCCCGGCGGGGGCGGATAGAGCGGAGGAGGGGACGGACGCGCCGGAAACCGCCGGGGCGTCGCCGCCGCACCCGGCCAGCAAAGCGCCGCACACCGTCAAACCGATCACACCGATCACACCGCCCGGTCGCCGCAACATCGTAAAGCCCCGTTTCTCGCCGCTGAGCGCTATTCTTCCCAATTGTGCCAGACGTTTTGCACGTCGTCGTTGTCTTCCAGCATGTCGAGCAGGCGCTGCATGTTTTTGAGCTGATCCTCGTCGGTGAGCTTCGCGTAGGTTTGGGGCACCTGCTCCACCTGGGCGGACAGGAAGGTGTAGCCCTTCTTCTCCAAGGCGTCCCGCACCGCGCCCAGGTCGTCCGGGGCGGTGTGTATCTCGAAGACCTCGTCTTCCGCCGAGAAGTCGGCGGCGCCCGCGTCCAGGGCTTCCAGCATGGTTTCGTCCTCGTCCCGGTCCTCCCGTTCGATCACCAAAACCCCCTTGGGGTCGAACGACCAGGACACGCTGTTGGGCGCGCCCAGGTTGCCGCCGTTTTTGTCGAAGTAGTGGCGCATTTCGGAGGCGGTGCGGTTGCGGTTGTCGGTCATGGTCTCCACAATAACCGCCACGCCGGCCGGGCCGTAGCCCTCGTACTGGATGGACTCATAGTTGTCCCCCGCGCCGCTGCCCGCCGCCCGTTCGATGACCCGCTTGATGTTGTCCGTCGGGACGTTGCCGGCCCGGGCTTTGGCGATGACATCCTTGAGCCGGGGGTTGGCGGTCAGGTCGGGGCCGCCCTCTCTGACCGCCACGATGATTTCCCGGGACAGCTTGGTAAAGACCTTGGCCCGCTGGGCGTCGGTCTTCTCTTTTTTGTGGGCGATGTTTTTCCATTTGGAATGGCCGGACATGGCAACCTCTCCTTTATCGTTAAAAGCCTGTATTTCGATCCCGGTTTACAGCCGCCCCAGGACGAGTTCGGTTTGGTAGTCGTAGTGAACCGCGCCGTCCTCGCTGTATTGGGCGAAGAGCTCCCGCAGGGCCGCTTTGAAGGGTTCGTGGCGGGGATGGCCGGGCAGGGGGGTGGTGGAGTTGGACAGAGCGCGGCCCCAAAGACCCTCAAAGTCAAAGGACTGGCTCCAAACCGGGCCCCGGGTTTTTTCGTAGGGGCCGCCGAAGAAGGCCTCACATGCGTCGTCGTCCACCCGATTGTGGGAGGCGGGGTGGTCGCCGCACCACCGGCGGACAGCCTGCGTGTAGCCTTGCATGAAGGCGGAGTCGCCGCCGCGTTGGTTCCAAATCAGGGCCACGCCGCCGCCCGGCTTCAGAATCCGGCGAAACTCGGCTCGGCAGGCGGCCCGGTCAAACCAATGAAAGGCCTGGGCCACGGTGACGAGATTCACCGAGGCGTCGGGCAGGGTGGTCTCCTCCGCGCTGGCGGCCACCGGGGTGAACCCCGGAAAACCGGACAGAGTCTGTTCGGCGGCGGCGCGCATGTTGGCGTTGGGCTCCACCGCCCAGACCCGCCAGCCCCGTTCCAGCAGCAGCCGGGTGAGCTTGCCCGTGCCCGCGCCCACGTCGGCGACAGCGGAACCCGGCCCCAGGCCCCCGAAGGCGGCGATGCGGTCGAGGGCTTCGGCGGGATAGTCCGGGCGGTATTTGACATAGTTGTCCACCCGGTCGCTGAAGCGGCGCTTGCTGTCGATGTCGGCCATGGGTCGCGCCTCACTTCACATATTCAAATTCGCAGTCGTACAAACTGACCGTGTCGCCCTCCTGAATGCCCAGCTTCTCCAGGCGCTTAAACAGGCCGGACTGGCGCAGCATACGGTCAAAGTACATGCGGGATTCGTAGTCGGACATGTTGACGCTGCCCAGCAGGCGTTCCAGCCATGGGCCCTCCACCAGCCAGACGTCCTCCTCGTGGCGGACGGTCAGGTCTTCGGCGCGGCCGCCGGAGGGTTCGGGGGCCCGGTAGTCGGCCTCGAAGATCCGCACCGGCGGCAGGGTTTGCAACCGGGCGGCCGCCGCGCCGATCAGCGCGTCCACTCCGGATCGGGTGGCGCCCGAAATGGCGAACAGGGGCATATCCGGGCCCAGATGGGCCGCCAGGGCATCAAGGGGCCCCCGGTCGTCCCCCAGCAGGTCGCACTTGTTGGCCGCCACCAGTTGGGGGCGGTCGAGCAGCGCCGGGTCATAGGCCGCCAACTCGGCGCGCACCGTTTCGTAGTCGGCCACCGGGTCGCGGCCCTCGCAGCCCGAGGCGTCCACCACGTGGACAAGCATCCGGCAGCGATCCACGTGGCGCAGGAAATCGTGGCCCAGACCGGCCCCTCGAGCGGCGCCCTCAATGAGGCCGGGGATGTCCGACACCACGAAGGAGGTGCCCTCGTCCACCCGGACGACCCCCAGGTTGGGGGTGAGGGTGGTGAAATGGTATCCGGCGATTTTGGGCTTGGCGGAGGAAATGACCGACAGCAGGGTGGACTTGCCCACGTTGGGGAACCCCACCAGCCCCACGTCGGCCAACAGTTTGAGTTCCAGCGTCACATCGGCCTCCGCGCCGGGCAGCCCCGGTTTGGCGAACCGGGGGCACTGGCGGGTGGGGGTGGCGAAATGCTGGTTGCCCCAGCCGCCCCGGCCCCCTTTGGCCAGCAGGAAGGGCTCGGTGTCCGACAGGTCGCTCATGAGCGACC
>JAITQI010000056.1 GCA_031289065.1 Oscillospiraceae bacterium | reverse complement strand
GACCGGCTTCGGGACGCTGCACCCGGACATGGAGAACGCCGAGGCGGAGATTGCCCGCATGGAGGCGCTGGGCCTCAAGGGGGTCAAACTGCATCCCGACATGCAGCAGTTTTACATCGACGATCCCAAAATGTACCCCATTTACGAGCTGCTGGCCGGGCGGCTGCCGGTGCTGTTTCACACGGGGGATTACCGCTATCCCTACTCCCACCCGGAGCGGCTGGCCCGCGTGCTGGACGACTTCCCTGCCCTGACCGCCATCGCCGCCCATTTCGGTGGCTGGTCGATCCCCGAAATCGCGCTGGACTGCCTGCGGGGCCGCCGCTGCTTCTTTGACGTGTCCAGCTCGCTGATGTTTTTGGGCAACCGACGGGGTGAGGAACTGATCCGCCTGTACGACCCGGAGCGTATGCTGTTCGGCTCGGACTTTCCGATGTGGGACCCCGCCGAGGAGCTGGAGCGGTTTTATACGCTGCGCCTGAGCGAAGAGGAACGGAAGATGATCCTGTGGGAGAACGCTTTGCGGGTGCTGGGGGAAAAAGGTTGAACGGTGGACAAAAAGAGGGCCGACGGCAAACCGCCGTCGGCTCTCTTATTTGTCATGTCCGCCCCGTCAAAACCGGGCTTTGTCGGCCCAGAGGCCCAGGGCGGGGTTGGGGACGTAATAAATCCGCTCCCCGTCGGGGAGGGTATTGAAGCCGGGGCGCAAGGTGTTGGGGTTGTAGCGGGCGGCGGCTTCGTCGTAGGGTTGGTAGTCGAAGCAGACGCCGGTCACCTCGGCTTCGGTGAGGTGACGGGTGCAGTAGGTCACCGAAAAGCGGCCGTCGCTGCTGCCGTGGATGAGGTGGGCGGCGGCGGAGAGGTTGTCCCGGAGGTCGGCCTGTTCCCGGCACAGGCGGACGACGTTTTCCCGGCCGCAGTAGCCGTATTTGCGGATGAGTGCGTCGATGGTTTCATCCTCGCCGAAGCGATCCGCGCCGGGGGCCAGCACGATGAGCTGCCCGCCGTCGGCGATGGCCATGCGGGTGCGATAGATGGCCTTGTTGCCCAGCCAGGTGGACTTGAACTCCTTCTCGTCCAGGTAGACCACCACCTTGGGCAACGGCGCGTCCACAAAGGTGAGGTTGGTTTTTTGCGCCAGCGCCACCGCCTGTTCAAAGCCGCTTCGGCCCGGCCCGAGAAATATGCCGTGGGTGAGAATTTCTCCGTCCGGGGCGGTGGTGACCGTGAGCAGGTAGCAGATCGGCAGGTCGGAGAGGAATCGCTCGGCGGCGTAGTCAAACACCTTGCGCACCGGGGAATGATCCTTGCCCATGACCCGCTCCATGCCGTAGAAAGCCCCCAGCATATGGGAGGCGTTGATCATGGCCGCGCCGCCGCAGCCGACGAAGATGTTCTTGGCGTGGTTGGCCATGCCAACCACTTCGTGGGGCACCACCTGGCCGACGGACAGGATCAGGTCGTAGCCGTCAAACAGCAGGCGGTTGACCTCCACGTCCACCGGCGTGTCCACCAGGCCCTCGGAGACTTCGCTCACGAAGGAACCGGGCACCTCGCCCAGCTTGACCACGTCGGTGCGCCAGTTGTGCCCCTTGAAGCGGTCAAAGGGGATGTCGCCGTACATGGCGGCGCACTCCTCCGCCGTCATGGGCAGGTGGGTGCCCAGGGCGGGCAGTAAGTCCACCTGAGCGGTGTCCGCCAGCATGTGGTAGAGCCGATTGGACAGGAAACCCGCGTTCGAGTGAAACCGGGTGAAGTCGGGCACCAGGAGAAGCACACGCTTTAAGCGACCGATTAAACCGCTCAATCCGTCGGCCAAGAACCCCTCCAACGCTTGAGGGGACAGGCCTTCCGGCGTCTGAGCGACAAGGGCGCGTTCATGCGGCAAATTTGTTTTCATCAATACTTGAACCTCCGACGATTCCGGACAACCCAACGTCTGTCCTCTGTCGTCTGTCTTCTTCGTTTAGACCGTGTATACCGACGAGGCCGTGTCTCCGCCCGTGCCGGTCCAGTTGGTGTGGAAGAACTGGCCCCGCGGGGCGTCGAGGCGCTCGTAGGTGTGTGCGCCGAAGTAGTCGCGCTGGGCCTGCAACAGGTTGGCGGGCAGACGGGCGCAGCGGTAGCCGTCGTAATAGGCCAGCGCCGAGCTGATGGCCGGAGCGGGCAGGCCGCTTTGGACGGCGGCGGCGCAGACGGTGCGCCAACCGGCCTGGGCTTTGTCAATGGCCTGTTTGAAATAGTCGTCCAGCAGGAGGTTGGGCAGGGCGGGGTTTTTATCGAAGGCGGTCTTGATGTCGCCCAAGAAGACGCTGCGGATGATGCAGCCGCCGCGCCACATGAGGGCGATCTGGCCGTAATTGAGATCCCAGCCGTAGGTCTTGGCGGCGGCGCGCATGAGGGTATAGCCCTGGGCGTAGGAGACGATTTTGGAGGCGAACAGCGCGTCCCGGATGGCATCGATGAGGGCTTTTTTGTCGCCGGTGAAGGCGGGCTTGGGGCCGGTGAGCACCTTGGCGGCGGCTACGCGCTCCTCTTTGACCGCCGACAGACAGCGGGCGAAGACCGCCTCGCCGATCAGGGTCAGGGCTACGCCCTCGTCCAGGGCGGCGATGCCGGTCCATTTGCCGGTGCCCTTCTGGCCGGCTGTGTCCAGGATGTTGTCCACGATGGCGGAGCCGTCTTTGTCCTTGTAGGCCAGGATGTCCCGGGTGATTTCGATCAGGTAGCTGTCCAGGTCGCCCTGATTCCACGCGGTGAACACGTCGTGCATTTCGGCGGCGCTCAGGCCCAGACCGTCCCGCAGGAGCTGGTACGCTTCGCAGATGAGTTGCATATCTCCGTATTCAATTCCGTTGTGAACCATTTTGACGAAATGGCCCGCGCCGCCCGCGCCGACCCACTCGCAGCAGGGACTACCGTCCTCGACCTTGGCCGAGATGGCTTGGAAGATGGGCTTTACGTGTTCCCACGCGGCGGGGGAACCGCCGGGCATGATGGACGGGCCCTTGAGTGCGCCCTCCTCGCCGCCGGACACGCCGGTGCCGATATACAGCAGGCCCTTGCTCTCCACATAGGCGGTGCGGCGGGCGGTGTCGGGAAAGTGGGAATTGCCGCCGTCGATGAGGATGTCGCCGGGGGACAGCAGGGGGATGAGCTTCTCAATGAAGTCGTCCACCGGCTGACCGGCCTTGACCATCAGCATGATCTTGCGGGGGGTGGCCAGTTGGGAAACCAGCTCCTCCAGGGAATAGGCCCCCAGGACGTTTTTGCCCTTGGCCCGCCCTTCTGTAAAGGCTTTGACCTTTTCGACGCTGCGGTTGAAGACGCTGACGGTGAAGCCCTTGCTCTCCATGTTCATGACGAGGTTTTCGCCCATGACGGCGAGGCCCACCAGGCCGATGTCGGATTGTTTCATGATTATATCTCCCTTGAAATAATTTGACAGTTATCAACTCGGGTAAAACGCGTCAGCGTTTTACCCGGGCGTTGCCCTTGTGAATATCCCACACCTGATCCTCGTCGGCGGGGGTGGCGAAGTCTTCGATGACGGTGGTGGCCAGGGCGCCGGTGGCCCAGCCGAACTGGAGCCATTTTTGGGGTTCCCAGCCCTTGAGGATGCCGTAGAGCAGACCGCTGACGAAGCCGTCGCCGCCGCCGATACGGTCGAGGATGGGGATTTCCCGGGGCTGCTCGACGTACCATTGGCCGTCGGCCAGCAGAAGCGCGCCCCAGTTGTGGCTGTTGGCGCTGATGACCTCGCGCAGCGTGGTGGCGAAGACCTTGGCGTTGGGATAGGCCTTTTGCACCCGGGCGATCATGTCCTTGAAGCTGTCGATCTTGGCCGCCAGGCCGCGGCCGCCGGCTTCGGGGCCTTCGATGTTCAGGGCGAGCTGGAAGTCCTCCTCGTTGCCGATGAGGATGTCGGACAGCCCGGCGATTTCGGCGAAGACGGCGCGGAGCTCGGCTTCCCTGCCCTTCCAGAAGCTGGCGCGGAAGTTCAGGTCGAAGGAGACCAGGGCGCCGCCGTCCTTGGCGGCATGGGCCACCGCCAGGCAGCACTGGGCGGTTTCGGGGCTCATGGCGGCGATCAGGCCGGAGAGATGCAGGATTTGGCAACCCTCCGCGCCGAAGACGCGTTTCAGGTCGAAGTCGGCGGCGGACAGCGTCCGGCCCACTTCCCCGGCGCGGTCGTTATGTACCCGGGGGCCTCTCGCGCCGAAGCCGCTGTCGGCGATGTTGAACTGGTGGCGGTAGCCCCAGGGGCCGCCCTGGTCCACGTCCGGGCCCTCGAACTCGATGTTCCGGCGGCGCAGCTCGCTTTTAATGAACTGAGCGATAGGGCTGCTCTTGACAAATTTGGTCAGCACCTTGGCGCGCAGGCCCAGCGCCGCCGATACGCTGAGCACGTTTGACTCGGCGCTGGTGGCCCGCATGGTGTAGAGGTCGGACAGATGCACCGGTTGGCGAACGGCCGGGGTGAGGCGCACCCCCATGCTGGACAGGGTGATCAGGCTGACGGCGGCGTTGTCACGCAAATTCATGGATATTGTTCCCTCCCAATTGGACTCTATGATGGATTTATCTCTGGAACATGTTATCAGATTGGCACAATTTTTGCAAGGGCAATCCGCAAAGCAAGGCGGGAAAAAAGCGGACATTTTTGGGAGATGTTCCCTGAAAAGAATCAGTCGGTATTTTTAATAATAATTGTACGTTTTTCATATCGAATGCTGCCGCGTTATGGTATGATGATACAAATTCCCGATATTTATGAAGGAGGATTTGTACATGCATATGGGAGACGCGCTGATTTCCCCCGCCGTGGGGGGGGTCATGCTGGCCGTGTCGGGCGGCGGGTTGGCCTATTCGATCAAAAAGGCGGGTCGGGAGGCCGATCTGCGGAAAATTTCCCTGGCCGGGGTCATGGGCGCGTTTGTGTTCGCC